>JBBRES010000086.1:0-10318 GCA_038202665.1 Kapaibacterium sp. (SeqCode)
TTACGTCCGTCATCGAACGCACATAGAGCAGTGTTCCGAACGTTGCACCGGCCTTGTTCAAGCGCGTCATCGACGCAACTGCGAGTGCAGCATGTGCATCGGTAAGGAGTCCTTTCTTTTGCGCCGTGGTGAAGATGCCCACTCCAACTGGCTTCGTGAGATAGAGCAGGTCTCCTACGTGTGCGCCGGTGTTGGTTTTGAGGTGATGAAGATCGACGCGACCCGTCACGGCAAGACCGAAGATCGGCTCTGGACTGTCGATACTATGTCCACCCGCAAGCATAATCCCCGCGTCTGCACAGGCCATGCGAGCACCTTCAAGAACAAGTCGTGCAGCTTCGATGGGCACTGTTGCGATAGGCCATCCCAACACGGCAATGGCCATAAGTGGTGTACCGCCCATGGCATAGATGTCGCTAATAGCATTCACACTTGCAATGCGACCGAAGTCTGTGGGATCGTCTACGATAGGCATGAAAAAGTCTGTGGTGCTCACAATGCCCGTGCCGTCGCCCAGGTCGTACACGGCCGCGTCATCCTTCGAGGCATTGCCCACGATGAGCCGCGGATCGTGCACGGTGGCGAGTGACGAGGCCAGGATCGTGTCCAACACAGCTGGTGCGATCTTGCAGCCGCATCCGGCGCCGTGAGAGTATTGCGTGAGTTTGTAGGACATGGCTACTACCTTAGAAATGTATCAGGATCTTCACAAAATTGTGTGAAGGGTGCAACGATGATATCGTCACGAAGAGAGTACGCCCGATTGCCCGGATAGATCACAACAATTCGTTCAAGGTGTAGGTCCTGCAACGCGTGCTGCATAGACGGCGTAACACGCGGTGCATCGCTCCGCTTACACTCAACACCAATGAGCCTGCCGTTGTACTGCATAACGAGATCTATCTCTGCACCGTTATGCGTGGCCCAGAACCAAGAAGCATCGGGCTGCACGATCGACAAGACATTCTCAATCACAAAACCTTCCCACGAAGCACCCAGTTTTGGATGCACAACGAGTTCGCGCATGGAGTCGATGCTCAGCAATCTGTGTAGCAGCCCACAATCTCGGACGTAGATCTTTGGCGACTTCACTTGACGTTTCAACACATTGGCATGATAGGGCTGCAGTTGTCGAACCATGAAGGCATCCGTCAACACATCAAGGTATCCTCGTATGTTATGTTCACTTGAGCCAAGAGATCGGGCGGGTTCCGCTGAGTTCCAGATTTGTCCATGGTAGTGTGCAACCATCATCCAGAATCGAAGCATGGTAGAAGATGGCGTACGAACTCCCCACATTGGAAGGTCGCGTTCAAGTAACGTCTGTATGAATTGCTGACGCCAACTTTTACTAGCGTCATCTGTGCGCGCTAGGAATGATCGTGGGAAGCCGCCTCGCAGCCACAAGCGCTCTTCTTCGTCTGTACCTAGCTCTTGCAGCGAGAAACCTTGAAGGGGGATTATCTCTACGCGGCCAGCAAGACTCTCAGACGACTGACGTAAAAGGTCTCCGGACGCGCTCCCCAAAACGAGAAACGTTGCCGGTTCATCTACTCTATCGGCGAGAACGCGAAGCACCGGAAAGAGGTCGGGGCGTCGCTGGATTTCGTCGATGACGACGATTCCTCGCAACGGCGCAAGCGCCGTCATAGGCTCTTCAAGTCGGGCGGCGCTGGTTGGGTCTTCTAGGTCGAAGTAATTCACGGAGTTCGCGTCTACATACGTCCGCGCTAGGGTCGTTTTGCCGCACTGCCGCGGCCCAGAAAGGAGAACAACGGGGCTCCTTTCAAGGGCGATCGAAATGACGGCCTGTCGTGCTTCACGCTCAATCATGTTCAAATATACCATGAAATTCTGAACGTCAAGTACAGAATTTCATGGTGTTTTTGACGTCTTGGTGGAGGCCGTCGCCCGAATTTGAAGGCAATGTTGGTACGTTCGGTCGTAGTACTCAAGGGCTAATCCGGCCGCCGTCCTCAAATCACCTGCAAGCACGGCCGCCACTGCAGCAGCATGACGTTCGCCACCAAGTTTCTTCTGTATGCGGTCAAAAGAAGCAATGAGTTCTTCCGCCGTGAAGATTCCATACTCGTGCACTAGATTTTCGATTCGCGTTTCGCGAGGCACCATCACTTCGTAGTACTGTGCCACTTGCAGTGCATTGTAAATCGCATCTGGCAAGCATACAGATCCAATCGTCCTACTCTCGTCCTCTACCCACACGGTACGCTCTACGTCGAATCTTGAAAGCGTATCGTAGATCAAGTTCATAGCATGCTCAGTGCTTGGCTGTGCACTCTCTCCCAATGCACCAAAGGCAGAGCCCTTGTGATGTGCGATTGCTTCGAGATCGAGCACTTGTTCTCCCCTTGCCGCCTTACCCCGCAACAACGTTGTCTTTCCAGAGCCAGTGGGTCCAACAACCACGCAGAATTTCCAGGGAAGGTCTAAGGTGGCAAGGACCACTGCGCGATAACCTTTGTATCCGCGCTGCAATGTTTTCACATCCATGCCCGCTGTACGAAGAAGCCATGCCACGGAGTTGGAGCGCATACCACCGCGCCAGCAGTACACAAGGATGGGGCGGCCACTGGCAATCGCGCGTGCAGTGGTGACGAAGTCTGCGAGTTTCGGGCCTACAATTTGCAACCCACGGTCGATGGCCGCCTCGCGCCCTACTTGCACATAAAGTGTACCAACCTCCGCACGTTCATCATTCGAAAAGAGTGGCATGTTCACTGCATTCGGCACGTGACCGAGCTCGAACTCCGCAGGCGAACGCACATCAATGATGGCATGCGTTATGGCGAGTTCGGGATAGAAAAGTGAGATCATGAATGTGCGATGCCCACTATGTGACGTCAAAGATGGGAATCTGAGAGTATTCAGACGGGTGCTCGTCTGTTGCTGTTGGCATACAGGCGCGGATCGCGTGGGCAAGCATGTCGTGCACCACTTCACGCTGATGGTCGCGCAGAGCCACGACGGTGGCTTTCTCTCTTCGCTGGTAGAGCCATGATGTGATGATCTTGAGTTCGTCGATCTCGCGGTCGCTAAATCGCTCTAGTTCGAACGGAGCGAAGTAGACGTCGTCGATGGCAGCGTAGAGAACGTCTAATCGTGCACGTGTTCCAACTACACGCTGGAAACGAAGTCTACCGGCTCTCAGGAAGAACACTTCGACAGTTTTATAACGGTCTGATGTTGGGATGACGATGATGACGTTTGTTTCCATCACGGCTAACGGACGGTCACCCGAATGCAACGTCACGCGCTCAATCTCTCGAATGCCATCTCGCAGAGTTGCAGCACGTTCAAAGTCGAGCGCCTCTGCATGCGTCTCCATTTGCTCACGCAGTCTACCAATGGCGCCGCGTTCTACGTTGCCCAAGAACTCTTGCGCCCTCTTCACAGCATCCAAATAGTCGGCACGTGTCTGCAATGCGGCGCACGGCGCCTCGCATCGCTTGATGTGAAACTGGAAGCAAGGTTTTGTGTCGGGGTGCGGCCGCAGAGGTCCGTCGCACGTGCGGAGTTTGTGCTCGCGCACCATCATGTTCATGATGCGCTCGGCCATGCGTTCGCTGCGGAACGGACCGTAGTATTCTGAACCATCGTCTACAATGCGATCTACAAGTTCGAGCACCGGATAGGCGTCGTTTGTGAGTCGCAAAAATGTTGGAGCGTGATACTCCGTACCGGCGGAGTTGTAGGAGGGCCGACGTGTTTTGATCTCGCGTGATTCCAACAGCATAGCACCAAGTTCCGTGCCCGTGGTCTCCCACGTGATGTGCTTGATGTAGCGAATCATGCGCGTTACTTTACGTCCGTGCAGCGGTGCTGCATTGAAGTAGGAATTCACTCTTCGCTGCAGTGACTTCGCCTTTCCCACATACAACACATTCTTCTTCGCCCCTAAGAAGTAGTACACGCCCGGTTCGTCGGGCAGCTCACGCAAGGTTGGTTCAAGTAACGTACGTGCTTTTGACTCTTTGCCGGGCTTCGTGCGTGGTACATACTGCAGCGCTATCACGTCGCCAATTGTTTGCGCCTCGTGTTCCGTGCGCGCAATCTCGATCATTCCCAGCAAGGCCTGCGCCGTTGCCTCTGCGTCGCCCAATGCTCGATGTCGCTCCGTGATGTTCACTCCGTAGTGGTCGGCCACAGAGCCAAGGTCGTGCCTCTTCAAGCCGATACTGATGCGACGTGAAAGCTTACACGTGCAGAGCTGCGCAACGTCAGCCAGTGGCTCGCCGATACGTTGCATAGAGGCCGAGACAAACTTCCAATCGAAGCCAACGTTATGCGCCACGAACACCGTTCTCTCGTCCGCAAATATCTGCGCGAGCGGAGCCATGGCCTCGTCCTCTTCGGGCGCATCGGCCACCATGGCTGTTGTGATGCCCGTCATGAGTTGGATGAAGTCGGGAATGGACTGATGAGGATTGATCAAGGAGGAATGGCGCTGAACAATCATGCCATCTTCCACCACACACACGCCAATCTCCATAATGCGATGCTCGCCGCTCGTCCCGCCGGTGGTCTCACAGTCGACCACGGCAAAGCGAACATCGTCTAATGGGAGCGTGAGGTCAATCATCAGTGCATTATCGAATGGTAAGTGGCATCACAACGTTCACGTCTGTTTCGGTGCTCGGATTCGTGCCCTTCTTTGTGGTGGAGTCTGGATAGTGCGAGAGCGAAACGGTGATCGCACCAAGACTCTTCTTCAAGTTTGACCAGTTTGTCTTCAACCCAAGCGGGAGGTTGCGTCCGTCGAGATCTGTTGTGGTGACGGTTGCCATGGCACCGGCGATCGCATAGAACACCTGGTGATTGTTGCGCTCATTCAAGACGTCGATCGTGATGTTCACGGGTGGCGATGCTTTGCGATTTTCAAATGCAAGCGAGCCTTGGTACACAGAGTCTGCAGCAACCGAGATTGTGTCTATACGATTCGGCGCGGCCCCGCCTACACCATCGAGATCTTCCCATATAAACGACTGCGTAGAAAGCGTAGCTGTGTTTGTGAGCGTCAGCGTCACAGTGGTAACACCGTCATGATCGACGTTTTGTCCGGACGACGTAGCACTCTCCTTGCATCCTTGCAACCCTACCACAAGTACGATAAGGGCAACGGTGAATCGAATCATCAAGAACCTCCAAATGGTATGGTCAATCGAAGTACAACATCACGGCCCGCATCAAGTGCGAAATACCGATATCTGCTCAGATAGTCACGATAGGCAACATTAAACAGGTTCTTACATGTAAGCGAGCAGCGTAGTGCTGTTCCGCCTACGTTGACTTCCGAGGCCAAGGTCACGTCGGTAAGGACGTAGCCAGGTGGTGGCGCTGCATAGTCTGCACCTGCAACATAGCGGTCTTGCGTGCGAACACCGAGCACGCTTACATCGGCCGACAGATCGTGCAAGCCAAACACATCGCCCACGTGTGCGTGTACGCCTAGACGCAGCCTATCCGCTGGCATGAAGATGAGTGGCGTGCTGTTATCGCGATCGGTCCCGCGCACCACCGATGCCGTGGTGTACACCTGCCATACGTCGGTGCACTGATACGAAGCACGCAGGTCTGCGCCACTGATAGTCGCGGCAGTTTGCGTGTATCGAAACGTAGGGAATGTGCCGCGCACCGTTATGGTTGGATTCTGCGGGTCGGGCATGGCATAGATGTAGTGCTGGAAGATGTTCGCGTAGACAGAAGCTTCGATGTTCCACCCGTTGCGCGCAAGCGTGAGCGTAAGATCAGCTTCGGTGTTGCGTTCAGGCATCAAGTTTGGATCGCCAATCTCGTACTGCGCAACTCCGTGATGCACGTCGTTGCTGTAGAGTTCGTTCACGGCAGGTGGACGCCATCCAAGTCCAGCATTCGCTCCAACCGTGATCCCATCGGCAACGGCCACTAGAGCGCCCACCGAGGCCGTTGCGCTGGCGTAGTCGGTTGCGCGATGTGCGCTAGTGCGCGTGAGTCGGTCTACAAGTGTTGCGTCGAGTGACTGTGCATCATAGCGCAACCCGGCACTCAACGTCCACTTCTCTACCACATACGATTCAAGCAAATAGGCGCCAACATTCCATGCGAGATAGTCGGGAATCAAGTAGACGGTGCCGCCGCGCGAGTTCACTTGTCGGCGCACATTCACACCAACCGTTCCTTGCATCGATGGTACGAGTTCGTGAGCAAGAGATACGTCTGCCGTATAGGTGTTGAGCAAGAGCTCCATGGCCGGACCTGATGTGCGCGCGTAGTGTGCATCAAATTCTTGTCGGTTGTTCTGCTGCCAACCATACGTTGCCTTCACGGTACCAACGTGCGGAAGCGTCATGTAGGCCCGCACGGATGTGAGCACGTGATAGATCTCTTGCCTTGGCCGATCAATCGTGTACGAAAACGGATACGTCACGTCGGGTCCGCCCCGCTCGATCACGCGCAGCATATCTGTTGCATTACCGATGTGCGAGCCAGAGTAGATGCCGAGCGTTGACGTGACAATACTCGCCGTTGCTACAACTCCCATTGAATCTTGCTCATAGCCAACAACCACCGAACCATCAATCTCTTTGAATCCCGTATTCGTGAGTGCGTACTCTGGCGTGCGTGCATCTCCCGCTCTGCGAATACTGCCTTGCGCGCGTATCGCAAGTGGTGCATTGAAGAGGTTGCCTTGTTCGACATAGGCCGCCATCGCACCTTGCCATGCATTCGAGAATCCATTCACAGTGGCTTCGCCGGTAAGGGCCGAGGTGGAAGGGAGTTTGCGTGGTTCAACATTTACAACGCCGCCCATTGCGCCCATGCCGTACACAACAGAGGCAGGACCTTTCAACACAGAAATAGTAGACGGCGTAAAGGCGTCGATTTCGGGTCCGTGCTCGGCGCCCCACTGCTGCCCTTCTTGGACAAGTCCTGCATTCATCACCACAAGGCGCTGCGAGCTCATGCCATGGATCACTGGCTTTGTAATGCTGGGTCCGGTAGACATGAGCGTCACACCCGGCACCACCGTCAACAATTCGCTAAAGGTTTGACCGCGACGTGTTTCGATTTCTTCTTGATCGAGTGTGTACACGTTTTGTGTAGACATGCCTGTTTGCGCCGAGCGATGATCTTGCACGATCACTTCTTTCGACTGAACGGTATCGCGCACCAGGAGCACGTCTATGTGTAGATCCGCGCCACGCAACACATCGGCCCTCTCCACGCGTAACACTTTGCGTTTGTATCCCACCAGCTTCACTTCTATCTGCTGCACGGTGGTGTCTACGTTATGCAAATGGAACATCCCCTCTCGGTTCGTAAACGTACCGTTCAGCGTTCCAACCACATGCACAGACACTCCGCCAATCGCAATGCGTTCAACGCTGTCGCGCACGGTGCCGTGAATATGAATGTCGGTACTCCACACGGTGGTGAGGAGCAAAAGCGAAAGGAGCATAGGTGAGGTTGGACAGAGGTATCGAAGCGGTAAATTACGCTATGAATGCTGTTGTCCTAACATCCAACGGTCTTGTTACGCAGACCGTTCCTACTCCAACTCCAACGGACGGCGAGGTGCGCATTGCCCTGTTCGCTGCGGCGCTGAACCATAGAGATCAGTACATCCGCGACGGAAAGTATGCCAAGATCCAGTTGCCATGCGTGCTGGGCTCTGATGGTTGTGGCGTGGTGGACGTTGCGCCCCCAGAGGCGGTGCATCTGATGGGTCAGCGCGTGGTGATCGACCCGGCCTTCGACTGGGGCCCTCACCCCGCTGCACAGGGTCCGAACTTTAGCATCCTTGGCATGCCACGTCAAGGCACGTTCGCCGAATATGTGTGCGTTCCCTGGCAAAACGTCCACCTTGCCCCTTCCCACCTTACCAACGAAGAAGCTGCCGCACTACCGCTTGCAGGCCTTACCGCCTATCGCGCAACGATGGTGCAAGGCATGATTCAAAAGGGCGATGTGGTGCTCGTCACCGGCATTGGCGGTGGAGTTGCAACTATGGCCATGCAGTTCGCACTTGCTGCGGGTGCAACCGTGTGGGTAACGAGCGGATCCGACGCGAAGATTGCGCGAGCACGCGAGCTTGGAGCATCGGGTGGTTCGAACTACAACACTTCAACGTGGGCTGACGATTTGGCCAACGCTGCTGGTGGCTTCGATTGCATTGTAGACAGTGTTGGCGGTGATTCTGTGAACGACCTTACGAATCTTGCACGTGCAGGTGGACGGTTGGTCTTTTACGGCACATCGCGCGGCGCTGTCCCATCTCTCAACATGCATCGCATTTACTGGAAACAGTTGCACGTTGTTGGGTCGACGATGGGCACTCCCGAAAACTTCCGCGCCATGCTCGACGTTGTTTCGCAGCATCTACTTCGACCTATTGTTGATAGCACTTACAGCCTCGCTCAAGCAGAGCAGGCTTTCGACCGAATGAAGCAGAGCGAACAGCTCGGAAAGATTGTTATCACATGCAACTAACGTCCTTACTGGGTCATGCCGCAGAAGTGCTTCGCGTCATTCGCAAAAGCGCACAACCCGCCGATGTCATCCTTTCCGACTACGTTCGCTCCAAGAAATACATTGGCAGTACAGAGCGACGGTTCATCAGTGAACTTGTCTTTCATGCACAGCGCACGTTAGCACTTGCAACACTTGTCCAAGAGCGCTGCGCACTACCAGATGTTGTGCATGGTGCACTGGCACTTTCGCTATCCGGTGCTATTGCTCTACCGCTTGATGCAGTGATGCGGAAGGCGGCAGGGATCAAGGAGGGAAGCGGGTTAGAGGCCGATATGGAAGCGGCCGTGGCATGGTGTGTGGAACATCTTTTGCAAGAAGAAACGGCGCGCGCTGTTTGCGACGAGGCCACATGGGCTTGTGCGCAAGAGTGGATCATGAAGCGATGTGAAACACGATGGTCGCACGCAGACGTTGTACATGTGATGCGATCGTTTCTCGAGCCCGCACCGTTGTGTTTGCGCGTGAACCTCCGCCTTATCTCACGGGCCGACGTGTGCAAGGAACTCACGGCGATGAATGTTGCGCACACCATTGGTGTGCACTCGCCGGCGGCCATTCTCATTCACGAGCGCGTGAATCTCGTGCAGCATGCGTTGTATCAAAACGGACTCATCGAAATACAAGACGAAGGGAGTCAGCTCATTGGCTTTGCTTGTGCACCGCATGACGAAGACGTTGTGCTTGATGCATGTGCGGGTGCTGGTGGAAAGACGTTACACTTGGCGGATATGCGCGGGGACAAGGGTCGCATCGTTGCTGCCGACATCGAAGGCATGCGCCTCAAGGAAGTAGGCACGCGCGCGCGAAGGGCGGGAGTGCGCAGCATTGTTGCCCACTTGTGGCCCAAAAAACAAGATGCATCTACGTCGGTGGTAGAAGGCGGACGTCGCTACACAGACTTCCCACGCGACGGATTCGATGTTGTGCTTGTAGACGCGCCTTGCAGTGGTAGTGGCACGGTACGACGTCTACCCATGGTCAAGTGGCGTCTCACCGAAGAGCTAGCAGAACGTCACGCACGCAAGCAGATTCGCGTGCTGGAAGACTACGCACGATACGTCAAGCCAGGTGGTGTATTGGTGTATGCAACGTGTTCCATCCTTCCGGATGAAAACGAAAACGTTGTCACCCACTTCCTCTCCAAGCACGGCGAATTCAGGCCCGACCCTCTTGCACCCGCTATGGCGCGTATGGGTGTGCACATCAACGGTCTTGCACCCGACGCCTACATGTTCCAAGCCGATCCGTTTCATCACGGCACCGATAGTCTCTTCATGGCCCGCATGCGACGTCGTGAAAATCCCTAACTTTGCAATCCGCTGGTCCCGTAGTTCAGCTGGATAGAACGTCAGCCTCCGAAGCTGAAGGTCAGCAGTTCGAATCTGCTCGGGACTACAGATAGTGTTACAGCCTGCATCACTAAAAGACAACGAGCGCGCACAGCCGCCAATAGCTATGCTGAAGAGCTTGCGGTTACAGGCAAGTGTCCGGTACGTTTACGTTCAAGAAAACCGTCAGTCGTAGCGTCAGTAGTTGTTGCCATTTTGCGCAGCACGGCACTATCACTGACGGTTTTTTTGCAATCTGCCCACAGAAATGCTCAAACAAAGCGCTGATGTTTTGAATCACCAACGCGGTCGCTTTGACGCGGAAAGAGGAGGTCAGTGTAGGTGGAATCTCCGATCATTGGGTTTGAGATCATCGTTGTTGTTCTTTCAAAATCAGTTCTCTCGGCACCCCTAACTCATCCCGTTTGAGTAAATACGCTTGTCTATCAAAAGGACCGTAT
>JBBRES010000087.1:0-10310 GCA_038202665.1 Kapaibacterium sp. (SeqCode)
AATGTTAAATCCACCACCTGTAGATGTCAAGATCTGATCGTTGGCCAACCCGGTGTTATAGCGATACAGGGTGTTCGGCTGCAGATTCGAAAATGTGACGAGAGCAAAGTTTGGAAGGTTTGCAGAAGTACCTGAACCATCACGTCCATGCACATACTGAGGAACAATAGTTGTTGCGAGAGCTGGAGTAGCCCACACAGTCACTGTTGCCAAGGTGTTCGATGCGACGTTCGGTCCTGAAACTTGGAACACATACGTTCCTGGAAGATCGACGCTCACGTTGTCAAAAGTGGATGTTCCTTGGAATGGTACCACACTGCTTGTTAGAGTTACGTTTCCTGGTCCACTTACTTTCGTAAACGTGATCGGTCCAGTATACGTCGCATCGATCGTCCCATCCGGACGGATTGCATCAACCGTAAACGTGGGGAAGGGTGAGTTCGCCCAGCCAACGTTCTGGAAGTTTACGGGCCGAAGTTGATTTGCGCCCTGCAGAATCGCAAATGGATTACTATCGCCAAATGCGAGTACATCACCAGCTGTGCGAGTTGCGCGGATCACTACGCCAGATTCGGCTACGTTGTAATTCACATTTGTTAACGTCACCGAACTTGCACCTGCAGGAATCGTTCCGGTAAGGACGCCACTTAATGTTCCGGTACCGACAACACGTGAAAGTGAAAAGCTCGTTGCGGTTGCAACGAACAATGGATTTCCAATTGCATCTGTGGAGCGCACAACAACGCTAAATGGAGAACTTGTTGATGGCGAAGAGGGACTGATGGCTGTAATGGAGAACTTTGTTGGAGTACCAATCGACGACGTCGAGGTGGCCGAAATCTCATCCAAGCTCAATTCCGGACGGCTGCCCGAACCGCTGAGATAATTGTACACCCAACGCACTTCAACAACAGGTTGATTTTCTGCGGCTATTGGTAGAAGTGTTGAGAACGTCTGCGTCGTTCCGATAGCTCCAACTGCATACTCCGTTGGAAGGCCACTCTGAAGAATATCCGTCCATGTCCCACCTGCTCCAACTCGATATTGGAACCGAAGCGTGTAGGATCGACCAAGCGTGGCAACGGTCCCAGCGGTCCAGTTCACTGTTACATTCGCGCGATTCTGCGTGTTGAGCGCTAGAACAGCAGCACCAACCCACATTCCCGTACAAATCGGAGTGCCACCAGACGTAACGAAGCTGAATCCAGCTGTCCCTTTCCCTACAATTCGAGGTCCACTCGCTCCGTTGTACACGCAGCTCCATGTGCCCGTGGGTGCATCCGCCATTGTCACGTCTGGAGTGCTTGTTGACTTAGTGTACGTGTGGAAGGTCATGTTTGCAGGATAGGTACCTGCAGCATTGGTAGCATCCCATTGCGTAAACGAATACGTGCCGCCAGTCAAGTTGAATGGAGTAGGGTTAGCTTGTGCAGATACCACAATGGCACTGACGGTCATCAGAAGTGCCACGGCGACACTGCGTACGGAAGCTCGAGTCATAGTTCTCGTAACTCGTTAATAAGACAAGGGGTTCACAACAAATCAGGGACAAATGTACGGAATGGTACCTCTTTGCCCAACCACGAATTATGCACGGGACGCCTTGTTATCAAAGCATAAACGGGGCGAAATTCGTTGTGAGCCAGCCATTGGCTGTATCGACAATATCGGCCAGCGTTCCAGGCTTAAAAGGAGAACGAAGATTCCCTGCCTCCACGATCCCTAAGAAGGTCTTGCTCCCTCCAATGTCACAGATGCGGAGGTAGTCTGCAAATGCCAGTGCCTGGTCTTCCTGTGAACGCTTCCAAAACTGAAGGGCACAGGTTTGCGCCAAGGCATAGTCGATGTAATAGAAGGGAGATTCGTAGATATGGCGTTGGAGCTGCCATGCTGTGCCCTCGGCAGCATACGGAATGTCTTCACTCTTGCGCCAAGGCATGTAGGTTGCTTCCATCGTCTTCCAAAACGCATTTCGGTCGGCCGGTGTAGCATTAGGATTGGCATACACCCAGTGTTGGAAATGATCTACGGCGCAGCCATAGGGAAGGAAAAGGAGGGCGCCTTGCAGGTGGTAGAACCGGAACTTATCGGTTTGCTCTTCAAAGAAATACTTCATCCACGGCCACGTTAGGAATTCCATTCCCATTGAATGCACTTCGCATGCTTCGGCGGTAGGCCAGCGATATTCCGGAACATCGTATTGTCTGCTGCGATATGCTTGGAAGGCATGTCCAGCTTCGTGCGTGAGCACTTCTACGTCGTGCGTGGTTTGATTGAAGTTCGCAAAAATGAAGGGGAGACCGTAGCTCGGGAACGACGTGCAATAGCCACCTGTTGCCTTGTTATCGCGCGTCTTCAAATCCATCAAATCCTTGTCGAGCATGAGTTGGAAGAACTCATTGGTCTCGGGAGATAGCTCTGCATACATACGCGTGGCTTGGGCAACGATAAAGTCGTGATCGCCATGGGCAATCGGATTGCCATCAACGAATTGAAGCTTTTCGTCGTACAGAGAGATGGCGTCTACACCGATGCGGCGTGCCTGTGCGGCGCGAAACTTTTCTACCAACGGAACAACGTGCTCGATTACCTGAGCGCGGAAGGTCTCGACGTCGGCGGCGTTGTAATCTAGTCGACCGAACTCTACGTATCTAAACTCGATATACGAGGAGAATCCAAGTGCCAGAGCCTTCTCTGTGCGGAGGTGAACGAGGCGGTCATAGATGGATTCGATCTCTGTTTGGTTCTTCTCCAGAAAGCCATAGATGCCTTCTGTGGCCGCACGACGCACGTCGCGATCGAGCGAGATCAAGAGCGAACCGATGGACGAGAGGTTGTAGGTAGACCCGTTTATATCAATCTTCGCGGAGGCTGTGATTTCGTTGTACGTGTTGCAGAGTTCTGATTCTTCAATCAACAGATCTTTGATGGCGGGTGAAAACGTCCGCTCATGTTGCTCGAGCTGACGGAAGAAGAGCTCACCGAAGCGTTGATCAAGAATAGCTCGGTGTGGCGAGGCAAGCACTTTTTCAGAAACAGACTTGTTCCATTCCGCCAATGTAGGATTGGATCTATCGTAGAAATCTTTTTCAGCCTTAGTAGCAGGGTCGGCAACGTTCTGCGTGTAGTGCACTTCGGCAAGACCTTGCGTTGTAGCGATCTCTGTTCGAAGGGTGTTCCAGCGTTCGATACTTGCTATATGACCATTGGCAGTGGTATCGGAATCGAAGGAGGCGAGTAACTCTTGATACGATGTGTGTAGTAGATCAAGATTGAGTCGCGCGTAAGGAATCTCGACAAACGAGGTTGGCATCGAGCCCATGTATTCTCCGGTACAAAACGGTGGTTGAATTCGTTGATATGCTTATGCATCGCCGCGTAGACGACGGATACGATCGCGAGTTTCAGGAATCAAAATTGATCGAGGATATTGAGCCAATAACAACGAAAGTGTTTGAATGGCTCCAGCGCGATCTCCGGCGATTTCCAGTATGCTGGCAGACAGATACAGCGCCTTGTCTCCAAAAATACTATCTGGAACTCGGTCTAGTACACCTGAAAGTTGTTTCATGGCCTCGCCGGTGGCAGCGGAGAGGAGGAATTGCTCTGCCGACTGATATCGACAACGGTCTTTCAGATCTGCGTCGCGCGTACTATCTGCGGCCTGAGCGAAGAGAACCGCCGCGTCCTTATGTGCTCGCTGCGTGGCACGAAACTCGGCGCGAGCGTAAATCCGCACAGCCGCAGTGTCGCGGTCTGCCAGCTCGATAATGAGCATGCGTTCAAGCGCGTCGTTCGTTGCCGCGCTCCCGGAACGCTCCGCGGCCTTGCGATACAGGACAAGGGCAGAGTCGATGGCTCCGTCGTAAAATCGCAGGTCACCGAGTCGTACAAACGCTAGATCTCGCTGATTGGAAAGAGATGTTTGGGTAAAGGAGGCAAGGTCTACGAGAACCTTCTCGGCTAGGTCTGCATGGTCGAGTACCACATACAAGGTGGCAAGATAGAGTGCGCCGTCTGCCGCCGACGTGGTACCTCTGTACTGATTGGTGAGTCGCATGAACAGATCACGTGCGCCCTCAACGTCATGAAGGTGTTCGTCGGTGATCACGGCCATATGATACAGGGCCTCTGCCGAGAGCGGGTGTTGCGGATACGTTGTGATAATCGAACGGTATTGCTCGACAATAGCCGTTGCTTGTTTGGCATTCAGCTGTGGCTGTGTGCGAAGTGTCTGCTCCATCACCCGAGCATATCCATAGAGAGCAGAGAGCTTGAAGCGCTCGAAAGACTTTGTAGAAATGATCGTGGTGTAGGCTTTCTGGGCAACGTCAAGGTTTCCTTCCCGACGCATGGCATCAGCAAAGAGCAGTACTTCCTGACCGTTGGTTCTGAGCGCGTCGTCAAGCTTGCGCGTCTGATCAATCGCCTTGTCCCACTGTTTGGTTTCTCGGTAGTACCACGCTCGAAGTCGCAATATCTGAGGCGAGTCGTCTGCTCGCTCAAGCATCGTCCCCACATACGCTTTGGCCGTGTCGTTCAGCATAAAAGTGGAGAGTCTGCCTTGAACTAGTCCAAGATTATCGGATTCGCTGTACACAGACATGGTCTCAAGAATTCCGCTTCGATAATCACCAATAGCTGCATACAATGAACTCAGGGGGTTACTGTACGAGGTGGGGACTGCCGAAGCCGCTCGAGCTTTCACGTACGAGGCGATTGCCCGTTGGAAAAGAAGCAAGCCAGCTTGCGACTCTGCGATCATGGCATAGGTTGTCTCTTCGTCTTCCTTGCCAAGTCGTATGGCCACCTCCCATGCTCGATCTGCATGCGCCTGATCTCCAGCGCGCCATGCAACTTGCGCTTCGAGGATGGATAGGTCGAAGGTTGGATTCGCCTGCATGCGCTGTTCGATCACAGGGAGGAGTGACGGAAACTGCTGAAGGCTCATTAACGTCCGGACGACTCCATCAAAGTATCGTTGTTCGTTTGGTCGCTTCCCATACAACTCTTGATACAGTCTGCTCGCGTTTCGCATGTCTCCACTGCGCTCATAGGTCTGCGCAAGCTTGAACGACTCGCTCAGCACTTCCTGTTGAGCTGGGGCGCAGACATGTGCACAAACGAGAATGCAAAATGAACAAACAATTGTACGCATCATGACGTTGGATCTGCCTCTGCAAGCAACGGAAGAATGGATGTTTGAATGGGCTCACTCGGAACCGCAACAACTCCATCGAGAGAAATCACCACGTCGATCTCTGTGCGTAGTCCCAACGTGTCTTGAATGTACACGCCCGGTTCGATGGAAAACGAAGTGCCCGGTAGGACGCGTCTATTGTCGTGTGTTTCAAAGTCATCCATGTTTGTACCCGGACCGTGCACTTCATCGGTGATGTTATGCCCAGTGCGATGAATGAAGAGTGGTCCGTTTCCATGTCCGTCGATCACACTCCGACATGCTTGATCAACTTCAAAACCATAGAGCGGAATCTTCTGCTCAAATCGCTCACGAACAAGGTGCAGTGCCGCGTCACGTCCAGCAGTGATCACACTGAACAAGCGCTCGGCTTCTTCCGGGATAACGCTGCCTGTATAACCAACCCATGTAATGTCCGCATACACGCTTCCAGGAGCAGACGACCGGACCCATGCGTCGATCAAGACGATCATGTCTCGCTCGATGTTTGAGGCTTGAACAATAGTTGGTGCATAGTGCGGGCTTGATGCGTTCGGTCCGATAGCCACAATTGGTGGATGATCGGTAATCAGATTGTGGATTTCAAACTCGTGCAGAATGTGTTGTTGCACTTCGTATTCCGTGACAGGATTATTGTTCTGCACTTTACTTCTGATGAGTCGGAATGCATTCATGACGGCACGTCGTAACAATGCTGCCGTGATGGCATTACCGGCGATCTGGTCTTCGTTGAGGACTGAGGTGAATTCCTGAAGAAGATCTGCAGAAGAAACAACCTCAGGAACAAACGATTTGAGCCATTCCACCGTGCCGCCGTCCACCTTGGAGATTATCGGTAGCGCACCCATTGGCGAGTACTCGAGAGCCACCGACGTGAAAGGAGCAAGAGCTGAGCGTACGGCTGCGTCCCACGATCCATGTGTGTCATACACTATCGTTGTGTCTGTTCGGATATGGTCGAGCGGCAGCTTCTCCATCGTATGCACGATTTTGACCGTCTTGCCCTTTGCGGGAATCACGATCATCCATCGGCGCGTGCAATGTGCATCGGGTGCAATCTTGAGGATGTTCCACGCAAGCGTGTTGCTCCCGCGAAAATCATAGAGCACCCAAGCGTCGAGTCCGGATGTGCGTACTGCTGATTGCAGTCTGTCGAGATGGTCTCTCATGTGTTGTTGGTCGATAGGATAACTGATGAAAAAATTGCGTCTGTTGCTACGGATGGTATGAGACGTCCGGATTCCACGTGCGCCCGTGCTGCATCTATGCGAAGCCTCACCGTCGGGTCTGCGATCACGAGCTCCACCAATCTGTCGCGCAGCGAATTGTTGAACCACGTGATTCGCTGTGCATTGCGCCGATGTGCGCGAACGGACGCACGCTCGTCGTGAAAGAACATATCGACGATCTCTCCTACCACTTGTGTTCCTGCATTGGCAAGAGAACTCACACCACAAACAGCCGTTCGCCATTGTTCTTGTGAGGGCATCATCAGTTGTAGAGCCGATCTGTACTGTGCGACGGCACGATGTGCCGCCTCCGCGTCAATGTCGGCCTTTGTGACGATTACCGCGTCCGCAACTTCCATCACGCCACGCTTGATTGCCTGCACGTCATCTCCTGCGGTTGGAAGCACGAGAAGAAGGAACATGTCTACCATGTCGGCCACGTCAATCTCGCTTTGCCCTACGCCCACCGTCTCGACGATGATGGTGTCATAGCCAGCAGCTTCGCATAGTAGAATCGATTCACGTGTGGTTGCCGTTGCACCGCCCAGAGCTAGGCGGGAAGGGGAGGGACGTACAAAGGCGCTGTCGTGGACCGACAAGTGCTGCATGCGAACCTTGTCACCAAGGATACTACCACCGGATCGCTTGCTGGTAGGATCAACAGCAAGGACGGCAATGCGATGACCTGCTGCGATCTGTTCAAGGCCGAACGTTTCGATAAAGGTGCTTTTCCCTACACCAGGAGAACCTGTGATTCCAATGCGTCGTGTGACCGATACTGCAGGTTGCAGAGAGGCGAGTAGTGCCTGTGCTAATGATCTATCAGAATCTGTGCTGCTTTCTACAATCGATAGTCCACGCGCTAGTGCACGTCGGTCTTGCGACTGAATAGCATTTGCGAGATCACGGGCAGCATCAAGGTGCATGTCGCTCACTCCACGGTTACGCTCTTCGCGAGGTTGCGTGGCATATCCACGTTGCAACCACGCTCCACAGCGATGTAGTATGCGAGGAGCTGCAGTGGTATCGAGGTGAGGACGGGCGTGAGGAGTGGCAACGTTTCCGGAATGCGGATTACGTGGTTGGCAACCTCATCAATAAACGTATCAGCTTCGCTTGCAATAGCGATAACGGTGCCGTTGCGTGCGCGAACTTCCTGGATGTTCGAAATCACTTTGTCGTAAATCTCATCCTTTGGTGCAATGAAGACCACGGGCATGTTCTCGTCGATCAACGCAATCGGTCCGTGCTTCATCTCCGCAGCAGGATAGCCCTCTGCATGGATGTAAGAAATTTCTTTGAGCTTTAATGCACCTTCAAGGGCTGCAGGGAAGTTCACGCCACGCCCCAAGTACAGAAAGTTCGTAGCCTTTGCATACGAAAGTGCGATGGCTTGCACGGCCGGCGCTTGTTCTAAACACCGATGAATCAGGGATGGTAAGGCGGCAAGGCCTTCGGCGATTTCTCGGCCCGCTTGTGCGTCGAGATCTCGAAGCCGACCCATATACAGAGCGAATTGTGTGAGGACGCAGAGTTGCGACGTGAAGGCCTTTGTCGACGCAACACCGATCTCGGGTCCTGCGTGTAAATACACTCCAGCATCGGTCTCTCGCGCAATCGTACTACCAACAACATTTACAAATCCGATAACCGTTGCGCCTTTGCGCTTGGCCTCGCGAATGGCGGCCAACGTGTCTGCTGTTTCTCCACTCTGCGAGATCGCAATGACGATATCATCCGAATAGATGATCGGATCTCGATAACGAAACTCACTCGCATACTCCACTTCAACAGGAATCTTGGCGAGCTGCTCGATGATGTACTCACCAGCCAATCCGGCATGCCAACTCGTTCCACATGCCGTGATGATGATCCGACGAGCTTGCTTCAGTTTGTCAGCAACGGCCTGCAAACCGCCAAGTCGCACATTGCCCTCTTCAATGAGGAGTCTGCCTCGGAAGCCATCATGAAATGTGTTGGGTTGCTCGTAGATCTCTTTGAGCATAAAGTGATCGAAGCCACCCTTTTCAATGGCGTCGAGCTCGAACTCTATTTGCTCTACAACACTGTGCGTTTCTTCGTTGTGGATGGTCTTGGTATGGAATCCATTGTTGCGCGTTACGATGGCCATCTCGTTCTCGTGCAGGTAGACCACTTGTCGGGTATGCGAGATGACGGCCGACGCATCACTAGCGATCACGAATTCGTTTTGTCCGACGCCAAGTAGGAGTGGACTTCCTCTACGAGCAGCAATCAGCGTATCCGGATCGTGCGCGCTCATCACCACAACACCAAACGTCCCTTCAACTTCAGAGAGGGCCGTACGAACGGCCAATTCGAAGTCGTGCAGTTGATCGTAAAGCATGCCGATGAACACGGCAAGAACTTCGGAATCCGTATCACTCACGAAGCCATATCCGGCGTTCGAGAGTTTCTTCTTGATTGTCAGATAGTTTTCAATGATGCCGTTGTGCACCAAAGCGATCGAGCCAGAGGCATCGGTATGCGGGTGGGCATTCACATCGTTCGGCACACCATGTGTAGCCCAACGTGTATGGCCTATGCCAAGCGTTCCGGTCATCGCAGAAAGATTGACGGCGCGTTCCATTTCCGCTACCTTACCCGCCTTCTTGCCAATAACTAATGAACCGTCTTGTAACACGCAGATACCAGCAGAATCATAACCGCGGTATTCCATGCGCTTAAGACCGCTCATACAGATGGGAGCGGCCTGTTGAGGACCGATATAGCCAACAATTCCACACATGGGCACAAAACTACAACAAAGGGTGATGGAGATTCCCGATCATCTATAGATGGGGACGTTCTGTTTCGTGATTTGAAGGTCTCTCAGCATGTCGCCGTCTGCACTAAACCGAAGGAAGAATCCACGATTTGCACCGGTGGGAACCCAGTTCAAGGCGAGAATCCAGCAATGCAGTTTCTTAGAAATGTCAATCACTGGAGTGTTCACGGTGCCCGTGATCAAGTCGATCGATGCGCGACCGGACACCCTCAACGTTTGAGTAAGACTGATATTGGCGCTCATGGAGATCAGCAAAGACTGCAACGAAACATCGGGATTCACGCGAGATAGATTATAGCTGAGGTTGACGTCTGCATCCCAAGGAATGATCACCGGCGAATATCCAGGGGTTCGATCTGCATAGATATCAAGTTCTTGTTCGACGTAGTTCAATCGACGCTCAAATCGCGCGCTAAGGTCCGAATGCGCCGAGTCTTTCTTCGATGTATCCGCTGACGTCGTGCGTTGATCAAATGACACGCCCGAAGAATAGAATCTGGTGCCCAGCTGAAAACTCACGGACTTCAACCGAAGGAGGCCTTGTCCATTTGCGAGAAGTGTTTGTCCAACATCGCGCCATTCGTTTCTACCAGTTGCGGCATTTGCAACCTGCGCCTGATCATAGATGCTACCGGAGAAACTGCTCGAAAATGAGACGATATCGAGAAGGGGAGTGCGGACGTTGAAGAAGATGTCGCTCATCCGCAAGGAGTCGGCCACCATGTTATACGAGCCGCTGGCCGAGAAGGTGAGCACTTCGAGTCGCTTCGCTGGAGTCGAATCTGTTCCGGCACCTTTCACTTCAAACCGATTCAATAGATTCATCGAAAGATTGAGCTGACGTCTTGAGGACGTGATCGACGATAGCGCACTGTTCGAATAGTAGTTGTAAACCACTTCTTTGTTGGTGATGGGCGAGGTGTACCGGCCATAAAATCCATCACTCGACCCCGACTGATCGGGCACGAACGTTAACCCGATGGATGGTTGCAGTGTATGTCGAAAAGCTTCAATGCCGAAAAGTCTTGGATGTCCGGTCGCATACAGAAACGTACTAGCACTCATGCCCACAGAA
>JBBRES010000088.1:0-10224 GCA_038202665.1 Kapaibacterium sp. (SeqCode)
CATCACGGTGAAGTTGACTCGCTACTTCTAAATCCTCACTTCTCACTTGACTTCTCACTTCTAACTCGTCACTTCTCACTTCGTCTTCGATTCCTCTCACTTCGTCTTCGATTCCTCTCACTTCGTCTTCGACTCTATCAATCGCCCTCCTCATCTCCTCCAGCTCCGCCTGTGAATCGGTGAGCTTTCCGATGAGATCCTGCTCACTCGTTCGAAGCTCGTCGATCACCACTTCGAGTTTCTCAAGGCGAGCGATTTCGGCAGACATGGTAACAGTGAGCGTTTGCATGTGAGCAACATCATCGCGAAGCGCAGGTAGGGCGGCAAGGTCTTCACGTAACGCATGCACTTCAGATTCTGAATCGGTAAGTGCATCACGCAGTTGCTGCAATTCTTCCGACGGTTGCTCGGGCGCCGTGCGTGCTTGCTGAAGTTTCGTTTGTAATGACGCGTTCTCTTGCCGCAACGTCACGATCACATCGGCGCTTTTACGCACCATGTCCCAAAACCGAAGCACTGTTGCTTCGAGTTCCGGCTGCACGCGCATCTCGGCACTCACTTCTTCGTGGAAGAGTTGCTGTGCCTCTGGCTTTGGAGTACCGTTGCTCATGGTGTTGTCCCTCGGACTGTTGCTCCCGTTGCGGAAGCGGCTGTGTTGATCACGGATTGAAGAACCTCGTCTACCTCTGCGTCAACAAGCGTGCGCTCGTCGCTGCGGAAGGTCATGCCAATGCCAATACTTTTCTTTCCTGCACCGATGTGCTGGTCGCGATACACATCAAACACGTCCACCGATCGCAGAAGCGTGGTGTTCACGGTACGCACGGCCGACACGATGGCAGCGGCGGTCACTGCTTCATCTACGACAAATGCCACATCACGTCGCATCGTAGGATACAGTCCCACGGCCGCGAACACGGGCTGCTCGGACTGCAACAAGCGCATATCTATCTCGAACGCATACACTGCTTTGTCGATGTCCGACATCATCGTCACTGCGGGTAACACTTCGCCCACTATCCCAATGCGCGTGGTGCCCAGCATCACGTCGAGTCGGTTTTGCGTGAACAATGACGTGTCTTGCGCATCCTCTTCCGCACGCAACACCGCGTTGCGAATACCACATGCATGCAGCATTGCCTGCAGCGTGCCGCACATGTCGTAGAAATCTGACGAACGAGTTTTTGCTGAGCTCCAATGCGCGTCGCTCAAACCAGTGATGAGCGCCGTCACGTGTTCGCGCTCAACAATAGAGAATCCACTGTCTTGCGATGCATCTGTACGTCGAAACGTTTTACCGCATTCGAACACGCGCACGGAATCTTGTCCGTTGCGAAGGTTACGTCCGGCCACAGCACACAGAGACGGAACAATTGACGTACGGAACTGCGAGTTCTCGAGTCCCAAAGGATTCTTCAACACAACAGGTTGCTCATCATTCAGCGCAGCACGCTCGGGCGATGTTTGCACCGTGGTATAGCATTCATTGAATCCCCTATCCACGAGCAGCGTTCGCACGCGCGACCTATGTTCCGGTGCGCGCAAGTGTGCCGGAAGTGCGGCACCCAACAGCGACACGCGAGCGTGGGTTGCGGGAGGAATGTTGTCGTAGCCAACAAGGCGGGCTACTTCTTCGGCCACGTCGCATTCGAGGTGCATGTCTACGCGCCACGACGGGACCGTCACGCGGTACGACGTAGCATCGATTATTTCTACGTTACAACCAATCGACTCTACAAGAACGCGCTGCTCTGCATCTGCAACATCAACACCAACAAGTGCGCGAACTGCCGAATAGCGAGCAACGATTGTTGTTGGCGCAAGAGGCGCGGGGTACACATCAATTCTCTCCGCCGCCTTGCCCCCTGCCAACTCACAAATCATCTGCGTTGCACGATCGAGCGCATACACAAGGTTGTTCACGTCAACGCCGCGCTCAAAACGATACGAGGCATCGGTATTCAGACCCAATCGCTTTGCTGTCTTCCGAATTGCGGAAGGATGGAAGGTGGCGCTTTCAAGAACGACGGTACGAGTACTATTGACGATCTCGGAATTTTCGCCGCCCATCACGCCGGCGATTGCAATGGGTTGGATGGCATCGCAAATCATGATGTCTGATGCAGAAAGCGTGCGTGTCTTTGAATCAAGTGTCACAAACGATTCGCCTTCTGTGGCACGTCGCACCACGATGGCATTGTTCGCGAGCTTGTCTCCATCAAAGGCATGAAGGGGCTGTCCGCATTCCATCAGCACATAGTTCGTCACGTCAACAACAACGTTACGCGGACGGAGGCCAATGGCGGTAAGTCGGTCTTGCAACCATGTGGGCGAAGGGCCAATGGTCACGCCCGTGATCCTACGAGCCATATAGCGCGCGCACATCAACGGTTCTTGTACGTCTACGGTAAGGGGTCCGGGTAGGGGTGGAAACGTGACAGGAGCTTCGCGATCGAGTCGGCGTGCGCCTTTCGCAGCGAGTTCGCGCGCCACGCCAAGGTGACTCACACAGTCGGCCCGATTTGGCGTCACGGCAATCTCATAGATCACGTCGTCTACGCCAAGTGCCTGAGCAAGCGGAATTCCGGGAGGGAGGGAAGGGTCAAGGAGATGAATGCCCGAATGATCGTCACCCATATTCAGTTCGACAAGCGAACACAGCATGCCCTGAGATTCTATGCCGCGAAGTGCGCGACGTTCGATTGTATAGCCGCCATTCGGGACAACGGCACCTTCGAGGGCCACGCAAACGGTCTGGCCGCTCGCCACATTTGGTGCGCCGCACACAATCGTCCGATTCGTCCCATCTCCCACGTCAACCGAGCACACATGAAGTTTATCCGCCTTCGGATGTTTCTCGCACGTAAGAACACGTCCGCTCACAAAGCCCTTCAGCACGGCAGACTGGTTCTCGATGTGTTCCACTTCGATACCAAGATCTGTAAGCGTATGGCTTATCCGTTCGGGCGTCCACGAGGCGTCCAATTCTACAAATTCCGTCAACCAACGATGGGAGATTTTCATCAAGATTTCTGATTCAATAACAACAGGCAAATATACTTTGGGTAAGGAGGTTGCGTGGGGCGTAGTTATACACAAAGAATAGAAAAAAGGATGGCGACATTCTCGGCACCGTCAGCATGAACACGTCCATGAATGCGGCCTTTGTTTGCCCGCATTCCACCATTCCCCTTGTCAGTTCGACTTTTTCCCCTATATTTGAAGTCTAACACCGCGGGGTGGAGCAATTGGTAGCTCGTCGGGCTCATAACCCGAAGGTTGTAGGTTCAAGTCCTGCCCCCGCTACAAGAATTAATAGTAAGCCCTTGCGACCATTTAGGTTGCAGGGGTTTACTGCTTTTAGGGGGTCGTCCCGCGTGGTCTAGACCCCTATTGTTAGGACTGAAATTCCGTGATTATCTGGTAAAAGAACTGGGGAACATCCTTGTGTAGGTCAGCAGGAATCGGGACATCAACACCAAGTGCCTTGAGCTTTTCAGCGGGAGTGCCCTATCCGATTCCTGAATGCAGCCTTTCGAAGTTATAGAAGTTTCGGAAACGTTCAAACGTGCCCTGCTCCGGATCAAGTGTATCGAAAAAGATGCACCTAAGGGCACCACGGATCAATCACCGTGAGCCCTACGGATGCGAAGGTGGCGGTGTCGCGAGTAGCGATTGCAAATGCATGCGATGATGCGATTGCCGCGATGTAGCCGTCCGGTACTGGAAATCCGTGACCTCGCTTCCGGGTTGTAACTGCCAACCTCGCATAGTGCTCCGCAGCATGCACATCAAACTATAGTATCCGCTCAGAAAACATGTCGTTAAGACCTTTGCAGTAATTGCTCAGGCGACTCTTACGTTTCCCTGCACGCATCGACTCTACACCATAGAGTAGCTCCGATATCGTTGCACTCATGCGGAACAGCGTCTTGATCTCTTGAGCGTCTAACCATGCAATCACAGAACCGCTTGGTTCAGGCCGCATCATTTCTGAGAGAACGTTGGTGTCGAGTATGATCATTCAAATTGAATTGGCTCGTGAGGATCGAGATCACGGTTGTCGGACATAGCCTTCTCCAAGGCGTTCACATCAGCCGTCGTAAGCCCGGTCTCCCGGCTCATGCTCATGAGTTACGAATCCAACTTCAATCGCTCTGGCGAGTCAACTGCCATCACGAGTATTGCACACGCACCTCCGCTTCGGTACTGCGCCCATGCTGCGCTGCAAGCAACCGCAACGCACGATGAACCTCGTCGGGTACATTTCGAACAGTGAGTACGGCCATCGTCATTCTCCAGTTGTGATGTTATCGACATCGATCTATCCATCTGCTGTCATTTTTCCAAACACGTCGCCCCCTACTCCCCTACTATCGTTGCAAACGTTTTTGTCACGCCATGCATCGTCACGCGCACAACGTACGAGCCGGCATACACGGTTTGCAGGTCGAGAAAGGCCATGGTGCTGCCTTGATAGATTGTGGTTGTGCGGACGAGTCGACCGGTCAGATCTACCAGTTCCACGAGCGCCGAAGATGGTATGGGGACGGTCACTTGAATGATCAGAAGATTGGAGGAAGGGTTTGGAAAGATCCTGACCGATTTCAATTCAGGAACGTCGTCCTGCTCTACCGATGTGGCCTCTGCCATAACATCAAGAACAAAGTTCTGTAGAGCCGAGATCGCGTCGCCAACGATTACTGCACGAATGGAGACGTCGTGTCTGCCCTCTGCAGGTATAGGCCATGTTAGAGTTCCTGTGGCTGTATCGATCGTCATGCCGGTTGGCTTCGTTGTGAGGGCGTAGACGATACTGCCTGCAACATTGGCTTCTGCCTTGGCATCGTAGCGATAGGCGCTTGCAACGGTGGCCGTGACGGTAGGCGACGTGGTGAAACGAACTGATGGTGTAGTGCTGGTTGGCACATACGTGGTGACGGGCTCGGTGATCTTCACGTTCGTAGATGCTGCGCCAGGACCGCGAGCAGGGAAATTGTCGGCAACAACTACGCCTCTATACGTTGGACCGATGACGTACGGATAGACTGAATTTCCACTAGCGTTGATGGTGGCGAAGTAGGCATACGTTCCCTCCGGATACTCGGGCGTTATGCAGAGCCGACCGTTGTGCTCGTCGAGATCACCGGAGCCGGCAACATATTCAAAGTCTTCGTTGTACGAACCAAGTGCTTGCGCGGTAAAGGTGGGTCCGGCAGATGCAGCAGCCGACCCATCAGGCAGCGTCATACGGTCTGCCATCGTACGCATCCGATAACTAGGCTTCATGAGCTTCACCACATCCTTGCCGCCTTGCTTCACCCATCCGTAGGCACCATAGATGGGATAGCCGTCGAACGAAAATCCGATGAGTGGACCGTGCGTTGAGCTGTCCGGTACATACAGTCCGTCGGCCAAATACATGTCGCACACATCAGACAATTTCACCGATGCGATGTTGAATGCAGAGGGGTCTTGATGGTGATGGTACGATCCGTTGGTTTGTCCACCCGTTGGTGGGCCTGCGGCCATGATTGGCGAGGGGTGCCCCTTTGCACAATCAAAACCTGTTCGCTCAAAGACGATGGCATTTTGATGCCACACACCTGCGTTGTTGTATGAACGCGCATCTGCATAGTTGTACACTGGAACACCGTTCACAAGCACAGCAACATGACCCAGTCCAACTGCGGTTTTCGCGCCAGTATTCTCTTTGGGTGCGAGTGGAATCTTAAAGATGTATCCCCTTCCAATGGCAAGTGCAGGGTTGCCATCTTGATATGGTCCGATCACATAAGCCGGAATGCCACTACATCGAACGTATGCATAGTCTGCGGAATACTGAACCGCCTGAACGTTCGCAGAGAACGTGTCTTGGACCGGCGCTGCATTGCCCTTGATGTAGTGTCGGCCCTTGATATCTGTGGTATTGATCAACCACGATCGTATTGCAGGATGCTGCTGAGAGATGGCAAGGGTGGCAAGGCATAGGAACGTGAACACAACAAGCGAAACAAAACGCATACATGAACTCCGAACATGAAACTGAAGCAGCCAAATACATGGGACATAACCCTTCAGTCGGCCAACGGTTACTGCACCTTGCGTACAAAAGCTGATTTGACGGCAATCTTGATGCCGTCTACCTTGCAGTCGATCTCGTCGGGATCTTCGGTGAAGCGGATTTTCTTGATCACCTGTCCACCCTTGAGCGTAACGGATGCCCCGCCAACCGTTACGTCTTTCGCGAGCTTTACCGAATCGCCCGTGGCGAGAACATTGCCGAGTGCGTCTTTCGTTTCCATGGTGTGATGTGCAGACGTGAAGGGGAAAGGAATCGATGCTACGAGGACGTCCAGTGTATGAGGTTACGAGCCGTCGACATTCGTACATTGACTGAGAATTTCAAGGTACCGTTATGCTCCGTGTTCTTCTCTTCCTCCTTGCCTCCCTACCCTGCCTTGCTACAACGTGGCACGTAGGCGCAACGCGCACGTACACAACACCGAGTGCTGTGTGCAAGCTTGTTCGTGATGGCGATACGGTGGAGATCGACTCCGGCAACTATCACGGCGATGTCTGCTCATGGATTGCCAACACGTGCACGATTCTAGGCAAGGGCATGGTGAACCTCTATGCAGATGGCAAGGCAGCAGAACAAAAGGCGATCTGGGTGATCAAGGGTGATTCGTGCACGGTAGACAATATCACGTTCTTGGACTGCGCTGTGCCGGATAGGAATGGTGCAGGGATCAGGGTGGAAGGGACAACAATCACGATCACTCGTTGCACGTTTCGAAACAACCAGGATGGGATACTAGCGGGCGACAACATGAAGAGCACCATTCGTGTTACGAACTGCGAATTCGATCGCAGTGGCGCAGGTGATGGACTATCGCATGCGATCTATGTTAATCATGTTGCAAGGTTGTTCTTTATCAGCAACTACTCGCATGGAACGAAGGTTGGTCATGAATACAAATCACGTGCTCGACTGAATTACATCATGTACAATCGCATCACGAATGAAGACGGAACGGGGAGTAGGAACATCGACTTGCCGAATGGTGGCACGGCCTACATCCTTGGCAACATCATTCACAAAGGCGCGAATGCAGAGAATGGGAATGTGATCGGATATGGGTTGGAAGGCATGACCGACTCTACGTATTACAATGTCATCTATCTGGCACGCAATACAATTGTGAGCGACAGATCGGCATCAACACTCCTGCGCCTAGACACGAACACCGTTGAGCTCCGCGCTGTCAACAACATCATCGTTGGCACTACGACTTTTTTGACGGGTAAGGCGGCAACGATCGACACGGCAATGAACATCTTCTTGAAGCAGGCGTCGCAGGCGGGATTTATCGATGCAGCCGCGTATGACTATGGCATTACATCAACGTCGGTAGCGCGAGGCAAGGCCGGACCCGATGGAGACTTCACGGTCATCGACAACCAAGGCAGGAAAGTCTCTATGCCAATCATTCCCGCCGGAGTATACAAGCACGTATGCTGGTACGAACCGCGGATAGGCACGGCGGACGTTGGCGCGTACGAATACATTGCGCCAACGGATGTTTCCGAAGATGCTGCTGCACGTTCCGAACATGCGCTGACAGTCTATCCGAACCCTGCATCAGACGAGCTCTATGTGACAACGTCAGAGCCAGCGTTGGTGCGCATCGTAGACGCAACCGGACGTGTTGTTTACGAGCAACTCCACAATGGCCCAACGCCAGTTTCACTACAGTCCGTTCCGAGTGGCGTCTACACTGTCCTCCTCCACAATGCGGCTATGCAGGTTGTTGTTATGCGATGATGGCGTGGGGCGTTTCTTCTGAGCATTGTCTAGATTCGACACTACATTCGTGGTTACGAAGGCGATCATGCCAAGTGTCGAGAGCAATGCTCCCCTCTCTAACGAAAACATTGTGGGCTTTCACTTCTCACACAGAAGTTTTGTTTTTCAATAAACGCGGCGACCCGCTTTGCTTACGTGAGAAGCAGAGCACCAAACAGTGTTCGCACTCCTCTGTCTATAATGTATCTCGATTCTGGATCTCTTCGGAACAATTCCTTCTCTTGCATAAACGCAAAGATCTGGGTCGCGAGTTGCGGTACATTGTCTACGAGCACGAGTCCACCGATGACCATGGACATGACGGCAAGAATGGTGGTGCGCGGAATGTACATGTCGATCTTCTCTTCATCAACGTCTTTGTCGAGCCGTAGTTTGTCGTTAAACCACGTAGTGTTGAAGAAGATCTGCCAAACAAGCAAAGCACACAGTCCAATAGTTGTGATCACCACTGCAACCGGCGAGTACCAATCACTACTTTGTACTGTTGCACCGCTTCTCATTGCAAACCAAAGGTTCATCATGAACATAATGTTGTCCATAAAGGAATACAAGATTTTCACGAGGATCCACAAGCCGACGATCTTGAGGAAGATCGTCCAGAAGGTTCGTATTGTCACGCCGGAAGATACACGCTTCGATGTACTCGCAATGCAGGGTAGGGGGCAAGGAAGAAGATCGACATGGCATTGAACCCGTTTCCTCCTATCAGCGTCCGCATTGGTCTTCGCTGCGATGCAGTGACCGTAGGCGTCATAGGGTAAAGGAGAAATGATGTCTTCTTATGCACTTCTATTCGTCATTCCTGAAGATCACTGGCTTCACTACTAATGCGCGTGTCGTTGCCCTGCGCCACTCTTGAGGATAAACTCGCTGCTGACTAAATACGCACCATCAGTTACGACTACTTCTCCCTTAGCCAGACCTGATACGATTTCAATCCATTGTTTATTCTCTATTCCCGTTTCTACCATGCGCTGCTCAAATGTATTCTGATTTGACGCTATCCATACGGTCTTCATCTCTTCAAGCAACACAGCAGACTTTGGAACTGCCAGGACATACTGCGCGGCTCTCATTGGATGAACGGAAACAAGCATTCCGGGAATGAGTTTGCCCTTCGTATTGTCCACTCGTATTCTAAGCAGGTAGATTCTTTTGCCTTCTTCAACTACAGGATTATTGTACACTAATGTTCCACTATACAGCTCTTCAGGTTCGCGTTCAGTAGACACTTGGTACTTCTTGCTCTCTCGTATTCCCGACAACTCGTTTGCATAGATCTGCGCTTCTACCCATACCTGCCGTAACGATGTAATTTTTATGAGCGGAGTTCCCTCTTCTACGTAACTCCCTTCGGTAATGTTCACTTCACTTACATATCCGGCTTCGGGTGAATAGAATGTCGTCATCGGACTTGCCGTGCCCGATACCTTTAACTCGGCGATTTGCTTTTCAGACAAGCCCCACAATCGCAGCCTCTGTTTAGACGCGCGCAACAATTCAGTTGCGAGTTTTGAAGTGGACGTGACGGCTGTTGTTCTATCAAGCAGCGTGAGATAGTCTGTTTCATCTGCTCGCAGTTGTTCGCTGTAGATACTATACAGCGGACTTCCGTTTTTGAGAGTTCCGCCTGTTGTCGTGACAAACAGCTTGTCAATCCTGCCCTTTACCCGACTGCTTATTGTCGTTACCAGCTCTTCGTCTATGGAGACAGAGCCAAGAATGGTGGCATCGGAAAGAACATGTTGCATTCTTACCGTGTCTGTTCTGATTCCCGCTAATTCCTGCTTTCGACGGTCTATGGGCACATAGTTACCCTGCTTTCCACTGCTATCCTTTGCCTTCTTCTGCACCTTTATGAGCGTCATATTGCAAATGGGACAAGCTCCTGGTGTACTACTTACAACCGAGGGATGCATGGGGCATGTGTAGTAGCTGTCCGTCGCTGCTTCGTGGTTCTCATGGCTCTTTGTGCAGGCCGCAAGCATGAGCATTGAACATAGAAAGGCTGATAGCGAGATCTGTCTCATGTTGATGATTCCTTGCTCGAATTGTGAAATGGTGGTGGGGTGGTGGCGGGATGGCGGCGGGGTGTGCAACTTCGTAGTAAACGCAAAAGATCCACTTGCTCTCATCGGATGTATGTTTCGCTGTCAATCATGAGTCCCGCTTGTACTGCTATCTCTTCGCCAGCCGTGAGGCCGCCTACAATAGCCACCAATTGATTGTTGCGCACGCCAGTTGAAACCTCTCGTACCTGAAATATTCCCGTGCCCTTGCGAGTGGTATCTGTTCTTACCCATACGTAGGACTGTAGCCCTGTTCGGTACACAGCGGACAAAGGGACTTGCATA
>JBBRES010000089.1:0-10214 GCA_038202665.1 Kapaibacterium sp. (SeqCode)
GATCCTACACCTCAAATGCACCTTGCTTTGGCGGCAACAAGTACGCCCTTAGTACTGTTGGCGTTTCCTTTGATTACGCCATTGAACAATGGGGTGGAGAGTATCGTAACGATACTGGCGAGGTAGTGAAAGGTCCGAAGGACATTTATGCAGGCAGAACTCAAACACGGGCTAAGACGCTCGCGGTGAGCGATGTACCACCGGCCTACTTCGAACTCCCCTATGAGGGAGCGCAATTCTTCTCTGAACGTAGCTTCAACAATGGACCTGGCATCTATGAGATCACGTTCTCTGATGGCGGCACGGAGAGCATTACAACGAAATTCAAGCTTGATGCCAGGGATGACGTGGGTAAGGATTCCACGATGACCTTCGATAATGTACCATACCTGAATATGACGGTTCGAAATGTCTACTCGTTCGACCGTGATCAGGTAGTAGATGGGACGACGTCGAAAGTACCGGTTGGATATCAGTATAATCTGAATCACCTCGCACTGCCCGTTTCTGATACGGTTGCGAAGTTTACAGTCTTCCCGGATCCCGAGCAGATGAAGTTGAACGAATTCAACTTTGGTGCATACGGATGGAGAAACTCGCGAAAGCTTGCAACGAATGGTACATGGGATGACTCCCAAATCCGCCGGCAGTATCAAACTGCAGGTGCGGATCGTGGTGCACCTCTGCGTCAAGGTCGGTACTACATCTCTCGCAACCTTTCCACCACAGGAACGGATACGCTCGATTTCTGCCATGTCATGACTGTTGGCGGAGCAGAGTTGATGCTTGATTGGTCTTGGAAGAGTGGGCGTTACACGAACCGCCTTCGTTCCTCGAGTATGGCGCCAACTCCAACACCAGAGAATCTTCCGAAGGAAGATTTCAAGGCTGGAGACGTCGTTCGACTTGCCACGTTCGGTGGTGCATTTGGCTTCCCGATGGATAGCACGAGAGTCTTTGCAAAGGTCGGCCAGCCAGATCCTGCAAAGCGTGGGGGGACGTATACGGATGCACAAATGGAGCAGATATCGGTGGTACCGAATCCGTTCATCGTAACGCACGAAGGCATGCGTTCTCCGTATGAGGCGAAGATTTACTTCACGCGTCTTCCACGCGAGTGTACCATTAGCATCTACACATCTACGGGTAGCTTGCTTCGGAAGTTCACGCATACAGAAACAGACGCGTCTGCACCAAGCCAATACGGAGCAGACGTGTGGGATCTTCTTTCGTCTAACCGCCAACGTGCTGCTAGTCAGTTGTTGATCGCAAAAATTGAAACTCCGGACGGCGCTACTGTCACTCGGAAGTTCACGATCGTCGTAGGACCAGCTCGTATCATTGGCGACTCGGAGTAAGGAGAACAACTATGAACATCACGATGAAACCAATGATGCGTACACTTCTAGCTGGTCTCCTGTTCACTGCAACAGCAACACTTGCTTCGGCGCAAGTTATTTCAGTCACTGCGGGACAGTTCACGAAAGTGGGTCTCTCTGGCGGACAGTTCCTGAAGATCGGTGTTGGGGCAAGAGGTACTGGAATGGCCGGTGCGTTCAGCGCCCTGTCCAACGATGTAACTTCTGTGTACTGGAATCCAGCAGGCCTTGCAGACGTGAAGAACTATGCAGCTGACATCACTACCACGTTCTACTTCGCCGGCATGAATCACAACTTCGCTGGAGTCGTTCTTCCGGTGTCCGATAAGTTCCGAGCGGCTGTCAGCTTCACAAGCTTCTCGTCCGGCGACATCAACGTCACGTCTACCGACAAGCCCGATGGCACAGGTGGCATCTATAACGTGAACGACATCTCTATTGGATTGTCGTTTGCCGGACATCTAACAGATCAGTTCTCCTTTGGTGTAACGGCAAAGTTCGTGCAGCATGCTTTCACAACGATGACGGCCGGTGGCATTGTCTTCGACGTTGGAACGCGCTATAACACGGGGTTCAATGGGCTTCTCTTGGGCTTCGCGATCAGCGGTCTCGGCTCTAAGCAATCGTATGATGGCTCTGCAGTTACGCAGCAACACCAACCGATCTCCGGACTGCCAGTAAGCCCGCTCGACATGAACGTGATTACGTCGTCGTTCAACTTGCCACTCGTCTTCCGAGCCGGCCTTGGACTCGACATGTTCAATGGTACGCTTTCAGATAAGCCAGACGTTGATGAAGACGGCACGGTCATTCACAAGTGGCTTGTATCTGGTGACTTCGAAACGTATTCAGACGTACCAGAACAATTCGCTGTCGGGACAGAATACACCTTCCGTGAATTCGTCAGTTTCCGCGCAGGTTACCGGATCGGTCACGATCAATTCGGTTTGGCCGGCGGTATTGGACTGAAGTATGACAGCGGCGACTTCCAAGGATCGGTCGACTATTCGATCAATCCAACAGTGAACCTTGGCCTCGTGAACCGAATTGGGATCACGATGCGGTTCAACTAAGCCGACATGTTTTTGAATGTTCAATGCCGTCGGACCATTCGTCCGACGGCATTCTTTTTTCTGTACAGGACATAACGATATGCGACTTCGCCTTCTCGTTCTCCTTGCCACCCTTACTCTTTCCTCTACGCTGCATGCGCAGACGATCGAGTTCGTGGCAGACTTCATGCAGTTCCGCATCGATAGCGTAGCCACGCGTTGGGAAATGCACTACGCCTATCCCGATACGGCGGTACGGTATGTATCCGATCCCAAGGGTGGATATGTTGGAGAACTGTATTTGCGTATCGAACTCACGACAGCCTTGCGCGATACCATCGTACAAGATTGGGTTGCTTCGTCGAATGCACCAACGTCTCGCTTTCCACATAAGCAATTCCTGATGGGCATTCGATTGTTCGAACTGCGTCACGGCCAGTACAAAGTGCGCATCTCGGGACGTGACCTTCATGACAGCACAAGAAAGTTTGAAAAGACTGGCGCGATCGTCATTCGTGATGTTGGTACCAAGCCAGCGCTTTCTGACATCATGCTTACACAGCCAATGCGCAGCCACAGTCTCGAAGACCCACGGTTCAATCGAAATGGTGTGCAGACTATTCCGAATCCAAGACACGAATGCATTGGAACAGATCCTTCGATACCCATCTATGCAGAAGTCTATAACATGAAGCGTAATGGCATCGATACGTTCGCCATCGAATACAAAGTAGTCGATGCCGTCAAGCATGAAGTGATGACGAGTTATGTGAAGCGCGTTGGCAATGCAGATGGCCTTGTTGAACGCGTTGATGTCCCAGTGGGCGCATTGTCGAGCGGCGTGTATCAGCTCCAGATGAGTGTGATGGACAGTGAGCACACTACTACCTATGCAACGTCTGTCAAACAATTCTACATTCTCAATCCAGAGCTTGCACCGCAAGCACCGGCAATGCTCTCAGAAGACGAGCAGTTCTTGCAATCTGAATGGTCGACTGTTACTGGCAAGTCGCTTGCACTCGAACTTGAGCTCTCCGATATTCTTGCTGTGTCCGCAGAGCGGACGACACTTGCAGGCTGCATCACCGAGCGTGCCAAGCAGAAGTATCTATTCCGCTTCTGGCGTCTGCGAGATCCAGAGCCAACAACACCAGAGAACGAACGACTCAATCAATTCCGAAAAGATTTTCAACGAGCCCAAACCTACTATGCATCGGCAATGTTCAGAGATGGTTGGCGTTCCGACCGTGGACGTATCATTCTACGGTATGGATATCCAACACAGATCGAACAGTTCGTTCAAATGATCGATACACGCCCGTATGAAACATGGTTCTATCAGAACTTGATGGGCGGATCGTATTTCTACTTTGTTGATGTATCGGGCCTCGGTAATCACAAGCTCGTCCATTCAACCTTGTTGGGAGAGATACGTGACGAGAAGTGGTTTGACAACTACGCAAAAGTCTCGGGTCAGAATCCGAATGAATCACGAGACCTCACTTCACCAACCTCGCGCTGATGACTTCGTTTGCCGATATGCTCGTGACCAATGGATTGCGTGCTCTTGGTCTGCTGTCGCGCATGCGCAACGATCGTGGACGTACACGACTTGGCAGAACCATCGGCGGAGTAATGATGCGGCTTGACGAACGGCGTCGTGCAATCACCGCATCCAACGTTGCACACGCCTTTCCAGAGAGCATGCCATCAGAGCGAGATGCTATCGTCCGCGGTTCGTACCACAATCTTGGCATTACACTCGCAGAACTTCTCGCATTTCCTTCGATGTCTGCGGAACATCTCAAGAGTCGTTTGCAGATTCCAGGCATTGAAGCCATTCGCGAACGGGCCGAGCGCGGTCTGCCCAACGTCTTGATATCCGGACACTATGGTAATTGGGAACTCCTTGCGATGGCCGGTGCTTTGCACCTCCATACTTCGTTTGTTATTGTGGCCCACCCACTTAAGAATCAATTGGCCGACGTGCTATTGAATTCCTACCGCACAAGATTCGGTAATCGTATCGTGCCAATGCATAACGCCGCGCGTGAATTGGTGAGAGTTCTAAAGGAAGGCGGCACGGTGGCATTTCTTGCAGACCAACATGCAGACGGAATGCGAGATCCATGGGTGAACTTCTTCGGTCGTACCACACCAACCTATGAAGCCCCTGCAGCACTCGCCCTAAAGTATAACGCTGCAATGTGGTGCGCCTTTGCACATCGACAAGACGACGGCACGTACCAGGCACCACTTGTTGCTGTTCCTATGACAGATCTTACGAACACACGCGACGACGTGCGCGAACTCACTCGACGTCATGTCGCCCTCTTGGAATCAGCAATCCGTGAACACCCTACGATGTGGTCGTGGCAACATCGCAGGTGGAGAGACGAATCGTGATGACGCAGCAGCAACGCTCGGGTCTCACGACTGTGACCATCGTTCAAACGGCCTTCCTTGGTGATGTGCTACTTACACTTCCCATGGCGGTTGCCATCAAGCAGTCGATGCCACGGACGCACGTGCGGCTGATCACAACGCCGGCAGCTGCCGCCTTTGTGCAAGGACTTGACGTGGTGGACGAGGTGATCGCCTTCGATAAGCGAGGCAAGCATGGAGGGTGGAAAGGCATGAAGGCCTTTGCACAGGCAATGCGTTGCGATGCACATGCGGTGATCGTTCCGCATCAGAGTATGCGTACGGCCATGCTCGTACGTTATATGCGTCCAACCTGGAGCTGCACGTTTCGCACGGCCTGGTCACGCTGGTTTTGTACCGAAGCACTACCGTATCCGGCAGCTCTTCATGATGCAGACCGACATCTTCGGCTTGCTTCTGCGTTAACGGGGGAGCTTCGGACAAAGGAGGAACTGGGTCCGATCTCGTTGTCGACTCCCGCCGATCTACAGGCGGTTGCCCGACTCCTCGATGAACGTGGCGTCAGGAAGCCGTATGTTGTGGTCGCTCCGGGAAGTGTCTGGCCTACAAAGCGATGGCCAATCCCTCACAGCAACGCACTTGCAGGGATGTTGGCAGACCGATCGCAGCGCGTTGTCGTCGTTGGAGAAACTGCTCTCGCAGGCAGCATTCCGGAACGAACCAATGTGGTGGATCTGTGCGGACAGACCTCATTGCGCGAGGCAGCGGCCGTGATCGCAGGCGCCACTGTGGTGGTGTGTAATGATAGCGCGCCCTTGCACCTTGCCACCCTCCAGCACATTCCGGTGGTAGCGGTTTTCGGACCAACAGTACCGGAGTTTGGATTTGGTCCGTTTGGCGACCGCTCGCGAGTAGTCGAAGAAGCTGCGCTCGGATGCCGCCCGTGCTCACCACATGGCACTGCATCGTGTCCACTTGGTACACATGCATGCATGGAAAATATTGAACCGATTCGCGTGTTGAATGCGATGAATGAGATTGTGGAGTTTGTATGAAAAAGAGAAACACATCGCAGGACCTACCTGCGCAACTACCAGTTCGATTGAACAGAGCCATTGCCGATGCGGGAATCTCATCGAGGCGCGCCGCCGACGAGCTCATTGCATCTGGTGCCGTACGCGTGAATGGTGCGATCATCAAAGAGCTTGGAACGAAGGTGACCATCGACGATTTCGTGACGGTGCATGGTGAGCCGATCTCACGCGATAAACACCTTACCTATGTGGTCTTGAACAAGCCCAAGGATGTGATCACAACAGCGAGTGATGAACTTGGTCGGAAAACGATTTTCGACATTGTGCGCATTCACACGCGGTTGTTCACGATTGGAAGACTCGATCGCAACACCACAGGCGTGCTGATCCTTACCAACGATGGCGAACTCGCGCACCGTATGATGCACCCTCGGTATGAGATTCCTCGTGTGTACAAGGCAACGCTCGACGCGGCCATTCGTGCGGTTGACGCTCGGAAGATTGCACGGGGAGTTGAGCTCGAAGACGGACCCTCGGCTCCATGCGAAGTAATGGTCGACCCGGACGATGCACATCGTATCACACTTATGATTCGTGAAGGACGGAACCGCGAAGTGCGTCGCATTTTTGAAGCGCTGGGATACGAGGTAAAGCAACTTGAACGCAAGTCGTATGCCTTCCTCACCTCAAAGGGTCTAACGCGCGGCGACTATCGCCACCTTACCCGTCAAGAAGTTGCTGAACTACGGAAGCTTGTGAATCTCACATGAACTTCCTGAATCCGTTTGTTCTGATTGGCATGGCAGCGGCAGGCATTCCGCTGTTGTTGCATTTGCTCAACCTGCGCAAGCTTCGTGTCGTAGAGTTCAGTACTCTGCAGTTTTTGCATGAGCTTCAACAAACGCGCGTTCGCAAGATTCGCATCCAGCAGATTCTGTTGTTGATTCTTCGAACGCTCATCATAATCTGCGCCGTCTTTGCCTTTGCACGTCCAACGATTCCAAGTACGCTTCCACTTCTTGGGATGCAGCAGCGGACAAGTGTGGTGCTGCTTATCGATAACTCGGCGAGCATGGAAGCTGCAGATCAGCGGGGCGTGCGACTGCGTCAGGCGAAGACCGCAGCGCTGTCTATACTCGACGGATTGAAAGATGGAGACGAAGTGGCTGTCCTGCCGCTTGCCGGACCCGATCCATCCCATGCCGTGTCATTCACCCGAACGTTTGCGATCGCTCGTGAAGAGATCGAGCGTCTTGCGCTTGCAGATGCACGCGCAGAACTTCCAACTGCGCTTCGCCATGCTAACCTTCTACTCGACAATGCGTCAGAGGCACATCGCGAGATCTATGCGATTAGTGATGCTCAGTCGTCGCTTACGGTACGACCACCCACTGATACCTCGACCATTCTTCATTCCGCAGCAACGGTCTTTCTCGTCCGCATTGGTAATGGACAAGATGGTCTTGAGCAGAATATCTCCGTCGACTCGCTCCATGTGCTGACGGCATTGTTTCAACCGGACCGACCTATCGAGGTAGAAACGTTTGTACGCAACGGCAGCTCGAGCAATGCAAATGGCGTCATCGTCACGTTGGCATTTGATGGCGTTCGTGTTGCACAACGCGCGTTGGATATTCCCGCTGGTGCTACGCGTAGCGCCGTGATCTCTGCACCAGCACAGCGGCGCGGTATGATTCGCGTGTCTACGGAAATCGAGAACGATGCGATCGACCGCGACAACACACGATTCGCCGGCGTACTCATACCACCACGTCCGCGCGTTGCACTTGTTGGCGCCCCATCGGACGTGCTCTTTGCACGCACGGCAATGCGCATGGTGGGCACCGAGGCAGATCAACCGTCACTCATAGAATTCCAAAATCTTGCCGCCCTGCTTCCTTCCCTTTCCTCGTTAGACGTTGTGATCATATGTGGTGGCGATGTACGGGAGTCCGACGCGGTAGCGATGCGACAGTTTGTGGAAGGTGGCGGGGGAGTACTTCTCTTCGCATCGGCAGACGAGGGTGCATCGCTGATTGGCACGGCCATGGGCGTGAGTATCGGAGCCACGTTGGCATCGTTTGTGCGTGAGCCGTGGAAGTTTACATCGGTAGAGAGAACGCATCCGTTGTTCCAAGGTGTGTTCAAGGGGACAACCGACGCGAAGCGTGTGGTAGAATCTCCATCGATCCAAACCATGCGGATTGCAACAGGCGGACAAGTATTGATCCAAGCATCGGGTGGTACGTTTTTGTCGGAAACGATGCGTGGGAATGGAAGATTCCTGTACTGTGCCGTTCCGCCAACGATGGCATGGAGCACACTGCCTACGACGGGCTTCTTCCCAACACTCGTAGTACGCAGCGTATTGTACCTGATGATGCCGCGTGACCAAGGTGTAAATGCAATGCTCGGTGAACCCGTGAGTGCGCCCGTGCCACCTCGATATGCGACGCAGAAAACGTTTCGAGTGGTGGATGCAACGGGTATCATCCAACGTATCGATGCTGTGCCGTTACCATCGGGAACAGTTGTGCGAATACCAGGTCAGGAACGGACCGGCGTGATCAAAGTGTCGACAGAAGATTCCAACGCCGTGATGACAGTGGCCGTGAACATGCCCACCGATGAATCGCAGCTTACCTACCTCGACAACTCCGTGTGGAAGACATCCGTGCAGTTGATGGTAGACAAGCCCGAGCTTGTTGCCGTCGTCGATGCAGGCACCTCGCTTCGCGACGAGGTCCAACGCGCTCGCACCGGATCTGAGCTCTGGCCGCTCTTCATTGCCTTGGCCTTATTGTTCGCACTCACAGAGATGGCTATTGTTCGGTACGGGGCCGTGGAGAAGGCAGCATGAGTGCCGATTCGCTGAAGCCGCTGCTTCATCCGGATGTTGCACGACTTCGCACTCAGTGTGAAGAGTTGCGACGGCAGTTGCGCCTTACAGCCGAGGAGTGGCACGAGATGTCTACAACGCGACGACGTGAACTTACGGCCACCTACGATCTTCATTTTGGATCACGTGAACGCGAGCTGCAGCGCACAGCTATTGAGGCGGCAGAGATACACCGTCGCGTTGAACTTTTGAATACCAAGTTCGCGAGAGGTGAGAAGATCACGCAAGAAGTGATCGACCGCGTGAACCTGATTGTCGACAAAGAGTTCGAACGTTTTCACAAACGACTGCGAGAAGCGTTCGATATGTCGCGGGCTGAACGCGATCGCGACATGGCCGCGCGCGGAGACCAAGCTGCAGACGGAGAACTAACAACACTCTACCGAACCTTGGTGAAGAAACTCCACCCCGATGTGAATCAAACAACGGAAGAACAGCATGCTGCATGGCAACGTGTACAGGATGCCTATCAGCAGCGCAATGTGAGTCAGCTCCGTTCGCTCATAGCCATGCTCGAAGCCGATGATGCCTCGATTGCACTTGATGCTTCGATCACCAATGTCGAAGAACTCACTGCAATTGTGACCACGCTCGAAAACCGATGCGATGTGGAACGTCGAAAGCTGGAACGATTGCGCAGCGAAGAACCGTTCTGCATTGCCGAGCAACTCACCAACAACGAATGGCTTGCTGCCCACGGTGCAGAGCTCGATGCGGGCATCACGGACAAGCGGCGTGAGATATCCGAGTCGCAAGAATTCTATCGAACTCTCACGGGCGGCACTGCTGCTCCCGGTACGAATGTGCTGAAGACCAAGGACGACCAAACATTTGATTCCGACTTCATGGATACCACTTACTTTGGACAACGCTGATGCCGTACTCCATTGAACAGCGCGACGAGCAACTTCTCAGCACGTCGGCGAACATTCTTTACACGCTTGACTTTGAACGCGCGCCCCAACACTTGGTGCACGTGACCATGAGAGTCCAAGCGATCAAGAGTACAGAGGTGGTTCTGGTGATGCCGTCGTGGACGCCGGGCAGTTACAAGATCCGCGACTATGCCGGTTTACAAGGCAACGTTCGCGCCTATAGCGTGCGCGGCTCATCACGCACACCTGCGGTCTTCCACTGGCGCGATAAAGCATCGCTCGTGGTGCAGACCAATGGTTCGGACGTAATCGAAGTGGACTATGTGGTTTATGGCCACGAGCGAACCGTACGTACCAATCACATCAATCGTTGGCATGCCTTCATTGTGCCTGCTGCAACCTGCATGTATGTAGAGGGAAGGCAAGACGAGATTCATCATGTTGCACTCACGTATGCGCGTGATGTGTGGCCTCATGTATCCACGGCGCTGTCACCCGTGCGTAGCGGCGATGCGACGGTACTCGGTGCATTGAACTACGATATTCTCGTGGATTCTCCGCTCGAGATCGGCGATCACATCGTGCGAACG
>JBBRES010000090.1:0-10202 GCA_038202665.1 Kapaibacterium sp. (SeqCode)
AGTACCCTTGTTCCCAACAATTCGTACGTGGACCACATCGTGCGCAGGGTTTGGGAATACCTCTAGCGTTAGGCTCACGGCAGAAGACTCAACGTCTGGGTCAGTTCGACGCTTTGGTTTCTCCTGCGCGGCAGATCGGATGCGTCGGAATGCATATCCACCAATACCTAGTGGCTGCTCCTCATCCCTTGTGCTTGCATGTCGCTCGGACAGTATTGTGTTTGCTGTAGCAAGTGATTGCTTTGCATTGGACAGTTTGACGATCTTCTCTTCGCGTAGGCTCTCGCCTCCGCTAACCATCCAAATCTTTTCATTCACCGATCCATTGCTCTGCGAGGATTCTTGCCATCGGTAGAGAATCTCAATGTCGTATATCTTGTCGTCGTTGAAATCTTCTAGTCGGAATCCAATTACAACGTCCGTCTCTTTCGGAAGGTCGAGAACAGTTGTATCATACGTCTTCTTCGTTACAGTGTCACCCCAGACAATGAAACCGGGAATGAACCTGGAGGAAGTGGCCTTCCCTTTACGCTCACGGTTTTGCTGTGTTAGATATAGGGTATCGAGTTGTCCATCGCCATCGAAGTCGCGGAAATGGCCTCGAAACGTCTTCAGTGTAACAGTATCTTTTTCGTTGGGATTTGCTAAGGCCCCTGTGGTGAACAACAAAAGCAGAAAGCTGAATAGCACAATAGGATGCCGGCTAATGCCTATGACATTTCGTTTCATGCGAACCCCCAAGACACGACAATAGTAGATGACAATGATTATGATCCAAACACTCTCGATCGACGCTGCATACGTACATCTACGATTAGACTGGCGTCGAGGCGAGCATACAACATCACCAGAGAAAAGCAAGTATTTTTAACGCCGTATTGTCAATTGACAATGTCAACGACAGATTTCCGCATTTGCAGATGTCCTAACGAGCCTGATTACGAGTGCCCAACATAGATTACGTTGCTGACAGTGTACATCAGTTGAGGCATGGTGGACAGTTTGAATAGACAGAAATGATTGTAAAAGAGGGAAGCTTTGACGAGTGGACGAAACATGGATGCAGATTGGGCCCCATTCGATTCGCACTTCGCTAACCGATGTTCGTCGGTCGTAAGCTTCCCTTACGGAGCCGCGAGCAGGTTCACTCGCTTCCCCCCCAAGACCGGCGTTACATGAAAGCCTACACGTTCGAGTCTGCTCAGCAATCCGTTCGAACCTGGTAAATGCAACGCGCCAACGGCCAAGAGAATTCCACCGTGAGCAAACTCGGGTTGTAGTCGTTTCACCATTCGAGCATTACGGTCGTCGTTGATCATCGCCCCAAATGTTCCCCAGTCGTCCATCTCCTTCATCAGCTCACCAACGGCGGCAAGATCTTCCGTGGTGTACATGTGAATGAGTTGCTGAAACATCGAATCTTGTTCATGTCCGTTCTTCACAAAGTCCAAGAGTATAGAGGGCGGCATGGAATCAAGGACATGGAGTTGTTCCAGCGCGGTCTCCACTCCACGTCGTTCTATGCCAACGCGAGTTGCGGTCTGCCACAAGAACTGGTCCATTCCAACAAGGTCAGACTCTGAAGCGACTTCGTCTTTTGCGAGTATGGCCACGATCATTGATGGCTTCATACGATTTGCTGCACCTGCCAGCGGACCCATTTTCTTACGCAGCACCGTCATGATGAGTTCGTAGTCGGCCTGTGCGTAGAAATCTCGCAACGTCTTTCCGTCCTCAAGAAACATAGACGGGGGATTGGCTAATACTTGGCTTGCAACGGAGTCTAGGTCTATCTCTGCATAGAGTCGACGTGACGCCTTCAAGACAATGAGAATCGAATCACGCTGCCGAAAAACAGCTGAATCTCCAATGTGAATCGTGCCATAAATAAACGATGTGGCCCCGGTAGGCGACGTGACTCGCCACAATAACGACTTCGCCTTCGTGTCATACGCAGACGTGGTGGTGGCGCAAACAAGGCCTACCAAGCACAAGAAGGTCATCAAGCAGTGCTTCATCGCGTTATCTTTGTTGGTTAGGTTCATGCATAGTTCAGAAAAATACGTGAAGTTCTTCATCCCCGTCCTTGCCGCCCTCCTCACAGCTGGAATTATTACGGCACAGCCAGCTACAACGCCGTTGCAGAAGGCAATGCAAAGCGCCATTGCAAACATGGATCTCGATAGACCGGATCAAGCCATCGAGAATTGGAATACCGTTATTGAACTCGACCCAACGAAAATCGAGTACAAGTACGAGCGCATCATTTGCTACGTGATGAAGAAGGACTATGTCAAGGCTCTGGAGCAGCTGACGCCTATCTACAAAGACACGGCGTTGCTCGACCGAGGATATCAGCTTATGGGCAACATCCATGATTTGCTTGGTGACTCTACGGTGTCCATTCCATTCTACAAAGAAGGACTCCTTGCCTATCCTCAATCCGGACGCCTACACTATGAGATGGGTGCCACGGCGCTGATCGAGCGTCGAATGGACGATGCAATCTTGTGGTGGGTGAAGGGGACGAAGGCAGAACCGCGTTTCCCAACGAACTACTACTGGGTTGCAAAGGTTAACGCTGATACAAAGAACAAGATCTGGACACTGATCTACGGCGAAGCCTTCATGAACCTGGAGCGTGGAACGAAACGCACGAAGGAAATCAGCAAACTCATCTTCGAGGCATGGAACGCCGGTCTCGCCTTTGGAGACAGCACCGATCCGATCAATCTTGCGTCGGAAGATCTGCTCGAAGCGCCCGGTCCGTCCGGTCCCACGTCGATGTCGTTTCCTATGGCCTTTGAGTACATGACGGCCGTTACCGGACAGTACCTGATCCCCAAAGTGGGGATGTTGAAACGACTCACGATGGCCCAACTGGTTGATCTTCAGGTCAAGGTAACACAGGCCTGGATGGCCAAAGGGTACGATTCGGTGTACACGAACGACATCCTCTTGTGGCATAAAAGCTTGGCAGAGAGCGGTCATTTGCGTGAATATCTGTACTGGGTGATAAGTTTTGGCGACTACCGTGAAATGAATATCTGGTTTCGTTCCAACGAAAAGAAGTACGATCTGTTCTTGCACTGGTTCGACACGAATTCGCTTCCTCGAGACCGAGCATGGCGTCTCGGGTTGTAAGGGTTTGGCGACGTGACCAGTCTTCCGTATTTTCGAGGCTTGCAGAATCCACTGAAGGCTATTAGACCATGCTTATCATTTTGACTCTTTTGACGGTGTTCGCTGCCGTGCTCCTGATCCTTGTCGTTCTCATTCAGCCTGGTAAGGCCGATATGGTTTCCGGTATGGGTGGATTTGGCGGCCAGATGACGAATCTCCTTGGCGTGCGGAACTCGCGCAATATCTTGCAGAGCATCACCATGGGGCTTGCGATCTTCATTGCTGTGATGGCCATTTCTATCAATAAATTCTTCTTGGAATCAGAAGTTGTTACGAAGGCTCCGTCCACAGTAGGCGTAGAGATTCCAACCAATACTTCAGCTCCAGTGCAAGCACCACTGCCAACGACGCAACCGCCGCCAGCACAACAACAGAAGTAATGGCTCGCATCGTTGGCTCAGCGGTTGAACACGACTTCAATTACGAACGCAACTACGATGCGAATCGTCAGCTCATGCGCATCATCGATGCAAAAGGTGAGCAAACGATGCTTGGTGGTGGCAAGAAGTCGATCGAACGTCACAAGGCCAAAGGCAAGCTTACCGCGCGCGAGCGCATCCATGCACTGATCGACGAGGGCTCTGGATTTCTAGAGTTGGGCTTGTTCACAGCGCATGACATGTATGAAGACGTTGGCGGAGCTCCGTCCGCCGGAGTAGTCTCCGGCATTGGCATCGTCTGCGGTCGCGAGTGCGTGATCGTCGCGAACGACGCCACCGTCAAAGCGGGCGCGTGGTTCCCAATGACAGCCAAGAAGAATATGCGGGCGCAAGAGATCGCCCTTGAAAACCGCCTCCCCGTTATTTATCTCGTCGACTCTGCCGGTGTTTTTCTACCGATGCAAGACGAGATCTTCCCAGACAAAGAACATTTCGGACGTCAGTTCCGCAACAATGCCATGCTGAGCGCCATGGGCGTTCCGCAGATTGCCGCCATCATGGGTCCGTGCGTTGCCGGCGGAGCGTACCTCCCGATCATGTGCGACGAATCGATCATCGTCAACGGCACTGGAAGTGTCTTTCTTGCAGGACCCGCACTCGTGGAGGCTGCCATAGGAGAAAAGACCACCATCGAGCCGCTAGGCGGTGCCACGATGCATTCATCGGTGAGTGGCGTGGTGGACTACAAAGTGGAATCGGACGAAGAGGCCCTTGCCACCATTCGCTCCCTTGTAGACAAATTCTCGCCAACAAAAGGTCAGCACCCGATCTTTTCTCGCGTCGAATCGAAGGCCCCCCTTTTTGATGCCGACGAGATCTATGGCATCATGCCTGCAGAACGTAGCAAGCCGTACAGCACCTATCAGATTCTTGGACGCTTGCTGGATGGTAGCGAGTTCGATGAGTACAAGGCCAACTACGGAAAGACGATCATCTGCGGATACGGTCGTATCGATGGATGGTCGGTTGGTATTGTTGCCAACAATCGCGAGATCGTTCGCAGCGCAACAGGCGAAATGCAAGTGGGCGGCGTGATCTATAGCGACAGTGCAGATAAGGCCGCACGATTCATTTTGAATTGTAATCAGCGCGGCATCCCTCTCGTGTTCTTGCAAGACGTTACAGGATTTATGGTTGGCACTCGCAGTGAACAAGGCGGCATCATTAAGGATGGCGCGAAACTTGTGAACGCTGTTTCTAACAGCGTGGTGCCCAAATTCACCGTTATCCTTGGCAATTCGTACGGCGCCGGTAATTATGCGATGTGTGGAAAGGCGTACGATCCGCGACTGATCTATGCGTGGCCAATGGCGCAGATTGCGGTGATGGGCGGATCGCAGGCATCGAAGACCATGCTCACCATTCGTGTTGCCGCACTTGAAAAGCAACAGGGGACGCCGCTCACCAAAGAGCAGCAAGACGCAATGCTGAAGGAAATTCAGTCGCATTACGATATAACCACAACACCTCTGTATGCGGCTTCGCGACTGTGGGTTGATGGCGTTCTCGCTCCCACCCATACGCGAGAAATGATCTCACGTGGAATTGCCGTTGCATCGCATCAGCATTCAATACCAGAATTGAAGACCGGCGTCTTCCAGGTCTAGCGTATCATTGCGCATGATCTCAGAACTTCAGCGCATACTCCCTCCAACCACAGTCTCTACGCGACTGATCGATCGCATTGCGTATTCGCGCGATGCCAGCCTGTATGCGATGACGCCGATTGCCGTCATACGTCCACATTCCTCCCGTGATATATGCGCCCTGTTCGCGTGGTGCATTGAGCACGGTCAGCACCTCGCGTTTCGTACGGCTGGCACGTCGCTGAGCGGACAGGCAGTGACGGACGGAGTGATCGTTGACGTTGGCAGACATTTCAAGAATTGGTCGATCGAAGATGAAGGCATGCGCCTTCGCGTTCAGCCGGGTGTGATCGGTGCACATGCCAACGCCTATCTCCGCAGGTACGGTCGGAAGATCGGACCAGACCCAGCTTCCATCATGGCCTGTATGATCGGTGGCATTGTGGCGAACAACGCATCGGGTATGTGTTGCGGAACCGTACAGAATTCCTACCACACCATTGCGTCGATCACCTTTATCCTCGCCGATGGAACACGCATCGATACGGGCAATAAAGAGGAATCTCTTTCATGGTCCAACGGAACGTCAGCCATTGCTCGTGGCATTGCCTTGCTCCGCGACGAGATTCGAGCAGACGCAGAACTTGTTGCGCGCATTCGCCGCAAGTATCGTATCAAGAATACGATTGGCTATTCGCTCAATGCCTTCCTCGACGAAGACGAACCGGCACGCATCCTTGGTAAACTGATGATTGGCTCGGAAGGCACGCTTGGCTTTGTAGAAGAAGTGGTCTTTAACACGGTACCGGATGCCGCCTTCAAACTCACGGGACTACTTCGTTTTCACTCCATTGCCGATGCCTGTGCACAGGTTGATCCACTCAGAGAAGCAGGTGCCGCCGCGATCGAACTCATGGATGCAGCATCGTTACGCAGTGTGGGTATGCACGATGGCGCTGCTCTGTTGGTAGAATTTCAGGCAGAGTCTGAGGAGCAGCGTGCGCGTGATCGGCACCACGCAGAACAACTGAGTGCGGGGATGCTACTCACGTTTCCGGCAACGTGGACGTACGATCCCAATGAACAACATGCCCTATGGAAGATCCGCAAAGGTCTGATGCCAACGATTGGTGCCATGCGTCCGCCAGGCAGCACGATGATCAACGAAGACATTGCCGTGCCGCCTCACCACCTTGCCTCGCTTATTCACGACGTACAAGCATGTTTCGAAAAGCATGGCTATACAGAGGCCATCATTTTCGGACATGCAAAGGACGGCAACATTCATTTTGTGGTGAATCAGCAATTCACCACCGTGGCCGACGTGAAGCAATACGGTGAGTTCATGGATGATATCGCCGATATCGTGGTGGACACATATCAAGGGTCGCTCAAGGCCGAGCATGGTACGGGTCGCAACATGACGCCGTACGTAGAGAAGGAGTGGGGGATCGAAGCCTATGCGTTCATGAAACGCCTCAAACGCTTGGTCGATCCGCACAACATTTTGAATCCGGGTGTGATATTGGACGACGACATTCATGCTCACGTGCGCAACATCAAAAAAGTACCGGTGGTCGATCCGGAAACAGACCGATGTATCGAGTGCGGATACTGTGAACATGTGTGTCCGAGTAGGTCGCTCACACTCACACCTAGGCAACGCATCGTGGTGCGCCGTGAACTGCACGCACGCTTGAATTCTTCCGAGCTCGAGGTTGTGGCCGAAGATTTTGAGTACGATGGCTTGCAGACGTGTGCCGTCGATGGTATGTGTGCAACTGTCTGTCCGGTGGGAATCGATACGGGCTCGCTCGTAAAGCGTCTTCGCAGCGAATCGCATGGATCTATCGTGGTGCAAGCTTCAATCCGCGCTGCTACGTCGTTCGGTGCGGTGAATGCTGTTGCACGCGTGGCATCCACTGTCTTGCATACTCTGGTTCCGTCCTTGAACGGCGCTTCATCGATCTCTATTCGTGAGCAGGCGCCAGCAAATGCAGACGTGCTGTTGATTCCTTCTTGCGGTGCTCGTTGGTTGGGATCCACGTCGGCAGCGCCTGACGTTATCAATCTTATGCGAACGCTGACAGAACGCGCCGGCATGTCGGCTGTCGTTCCAACGGGAGCATCATCGCAGTGTTGCGGTCAGCTATTCGCGTCGAAGGGCCTTACCGACGCAGCCCACATTTGCGAGCGTTCTATGAGTGACTTCATTCAGCGGCATATCGTTGACGGCGTAGTTGTGGTAACGGATTCGTCGACGTGCGCAACATCGATGCCGGAGCATGCGAGCGTTGTAGACCCGCTTCGTTTCCTGGCCGAACATCTTCTGCCTCGTCTGACGATCACCTCGCGTCTCGACCATGTTGTCCTACACCCCGGTTGCGGCACGGAAAAACTTCGAGCTACATCGCTACTGCAAACGATCGCACAGGCTTGTGCGCATCACGTAACCATTCCCGTTTCTGCATCGTGTTGCGGAATGGCCGGAGACAGAGGCTTGCTCCATCCAGAGCTACCGGAATCGGCCCTCGCTGAAGAAAAAGCAGAAGTGCTTGCCATGTCATCCAATGGCTACTATGGTGTGAACACCACGTGCGAGATCGCTCTCTCGCGTTCGATGGGCGTGCTGTATCAGCCCATCGCGGCCTTGCTCGAAGAGTGCACCAGACCTAGGTCTTGAAGACCTGACCCTTCCACAGCACGTCCTTCCGAAGCGACAAAAACGGCGCCGATAGTTCCGTCATCATGAGCATGATGATAGAGGGAAGGATGTAGGGAAGCAAGGATAACCGACGGACTCGAACTGCCGCAATGCCTACGAGAATAGAATCTCCAACAACGCGAAGCATCAAAAAGATAGATAGCCAGATCATATCGTGTTGCATCAATGACGTGACAATTCCAATCCAAACGGCCACCGATGAAAGGACGAAGATCAAGGCACGATTTCCAAGTGCGGTGCCACCTCGTGCCCAACGCTGACGTTGCGCAAGGTACTCTTGCAAGGTTGTGCAGGGAAGCGTCTCGACCGTCGCCTCAGGAATACATTGGTAGATCACGTGTTTTCCGTGATCTGCGATGTGTTGCAACAAGGCAAGATCTTCGGTGATGCTAAATGGAATCGCCGCATAGCCACCAACGGCGTCATAGGTGGACTTACGAATGGCCATGTTGTTGCCATAACATCCAAGTGGAATGTCGTTCCCCACACCACCCTTTGCCATCGCCTGCGAATACATCCACTCTGCGTCTTGCAGTATCGCGAATGCTCCCGTGGTCTTGATCGTCGTGAAGCCACACACCATGCCAACAGACTCGTCACGAAACGGAGCAGACATGGCCGAGATCCACTGTGGATGAATGCTGCAGTCTGCATCAGTAAACAACAGCACATCGCCCGTTGCGTTATCAATACCTTCCTGCAGCGCTCCTGGTTTTCCGCGCAGGTTGGCATTGAGGGATGCGTCGGTTTTATTCACAATACGAAACCGAGGATCGTTAGCCGTGAGCGCTGCCGCTACGGATGCCGTCAAATCGGTAGAACGATCGTTGACAAGAATAAACTCAAGATGCTCAAATGAATACTCGGCGCGCTGTAGTGCTTCGATACAACGTTGTAAATTGCGCTCTTCGTTGCGAGCAGGAATAATAACGCTCACACGGATCGTGCCGGTACCAATGGGGCGCACGGCTCGTTGTCGGAACGAACCGAGGTAGAAGAAACCAAGTCGAGCAGCATAGAATGCTGCCAACAGAACAAGTAACAACGTCATCAACATTCCGCGAATTTCGTAACCTTCAGGCAACAATCACGGTTATCATTCGTTCATGCGCCGTTCATTTGAAACTCATCTAACGATTTATGTCCGCTGCACGCAAGCTACGCGTTGATCTTCTCAACGATCCCATTGATTCCTCTCTTCGAGCATTTGCAATTCCCATGGCGTTCAGCTTCTTGGTGCAACTGCTGTATTCGCTTATTGATCGGTTCTATGTGAGTAGACTTGGCGATGCGGCCATTGCTGCTATTGGCTCTAGCGATCAAGTTGCATTCTTTGTGTTCACGCTTGGCAGTGGCTTTGGCGTTGGCACCGGTATTATTGTCGCGCGGCGCATGGGTGAGGGGAATGCAGAAGAGGCGGGGAGGACGGCCACACAGGCACTTGTAGGAATGATGATGCTGGGAGCGGTGGTCACGGCCATTCTATACATCCTGTTACCCTACATCCCGCAACGATTCGGTCTTGCGCCAAACGTTGCAACGTATGCCGTTCAGTACATGTCGATGCTCTTCATAGGTCTTACAGCAAACCTCATCAACTTCCAGATATCCAGCGTCGTTCGGTCTACCGGCAACAGCGTCTACCCAATGGTCATTCTCCTCATGACTACCGTCGTGAATGCCATTATTGCCCCGTTCCTGATTTTCGGAATAGGTCCGTTCCCGCGCATGGAAATGGCCGGTGCAGGTCTTGCGACGGCCTTGTCGCAGATACTTGGAGCGGGCTTTAGTATTTGGGCGGTGGGGGCAGGGAAGGCAGGGATTCGTCTCAACTTCAAGAACTTCAAACTTGATCCATCACTTTTAAATCGCATCGGTAAACAAGGATTCCCTGCCTCCCTCCAGATGCTTTCCGTCTCGTTGAATCGCATGGGCATTTTTGTGATTGCGGGTGCGTTTGGAACAAGCGTAGTGGCGGGGTACACGCTTGGACTCTACATGGACATGATCGTCTTCATGTTTGTGTTTGCCACAGGGATGGCCGTAGAAGTTGCAACTGGACAGAACCTTGGGGCCGGCAAAATCGAACGCATTAATTTGTATCACCGTTCCGCCGTGAAGCAACTGAGTGTCGTGATCGCAGTTCTTGGTCTGGCGATCTACCTCTTTGGAGCACAGTTCATCGGTCTGTACACGACCACGCCCGCAACGGTTGTGGAAGCAACGAACTACCTTCACATCTCCGTGTTCGGCTACTTGTTCTTTGCC
>JBBRES010000091.1:0-9882 GCA_038202665.1 Kapaibacterium sp. (SeqCode)
ATGCTGCTTGGGACCTGCTCCCGGAAAATCGCACAGTCGTACTAGGCATCGTCGACACTGGTATCGACGGACTTCATCCTGACATCGCGAATTCGATGTTTACCAACCCAGGCGAAACAGGTCTCGATGCCAATGGGAAAGACAAACGCACGAATGCAATCGATGATGATGCAAATGGCTTTGTTGACGATGCTCAAGGTTGGGATTTCGTGAGTAGCTCTGATCCGTCTAAGGGCGACAACGATCCTTCTCCAGGGAATCCGCATGGGACGCATGTTGGTGGCACTGCTGGTGCGACGATCAACAATGTGATCGGTGGGGCCGGTGTTGCTGCAAACGTAAAACTCATGGCCGTGAAGATTGGCGACGATAATCAGTTCAGTCGAACCGTTTCCAACACAGCCGACGGCATCCTTTATGCCGCCTCGAATGGCGCGTCGGTGATCAACTGCTCGTTCGGCAGTTCATCGCGCACGTTTGCAGACGTAGACGTGATCAACGAAGCAACCGCTCTCGGTGCGTTAATTGTCTGTGCCGCTGGAAATGATGGCGTCGATCTTGCCTTCTACCCCGCCGCCTACCCAGCCTGCTTAAGTGTTGCTGCAACCGATTCCACAGATCACCTTACGAGCTTTTCGAATATCAATGGATCGATCGATGTAGCTGCACCTGGAAAGAAGATTCTTGCAACATTTCCGAACAACACCTACGAGACGCTCGACGGCACATCGATGGCATCGCCGATTGTTGCGGCTATTGCCGCCATGGTTCGCATGACGCATCCTACGTACACACCAGAGCAGACACATGCAACGATCAAGGCGTCGGCTTCTTCCGTGGATGCTCTCAACCTCGCCTTTATTGGAAGAATGGGCGCGGGTCGCGTCAATGCCTACGAAGCCGCTCGGCAGGCGAAGAGGTCGTGGTGCTCAATCGTCCAAACCACGATCAACGACGCGGATGCAGACGGACTTTTTGAACCCGGAGAAGTCATTCGCATTACACTCAGATTGCGAAACATCCTCGAGCCGCTGACTGCGCCAGTTCTTCGATTGAAATCGGCCGTCTTCGACTTCAACGTAAAGGTCGACACCGATAGCTTTGCTCTCTCCTCATTCGCCAGTGGTGAAGAGCGCACCGTGGAACAAGACTTTGTGGTGACACTGCCTTTGAACACTCCACAGAATGCCATTGTAGAGTTCTTATGTACGATGAGCGACGACTCTGCACTCGTGCTACGTGATATCGTTTCCTTTACGGCAAATCCAACGTATCGCACAATCACCGAGAACGATATTCATGTAACAGTGAACAGCACCGGTAATCTGGGCTACAATGACTATCCGTCGAATGAGCAAGGAGATGGATTCTCCTATACAACTTCCACCGATCTGCTTTTTGAGAGCTCGCTCTTGGTTGGGGTCTCACCAGCTCGAATCTCGAACGGCGCGCGAGGCGATGATTCACACGTGAAAGACACGTCGTTCCATGCCGTCGACGTGATCAATGTTCTTCGCGACAGTGTACCGTCGGGCATTCGAGCTGTCTCTCGGTATAACGATGCGTACGACAAGGAATCGTGCGGTGTATCCGTGCGGCAGACCGTCTATCAATGCAACGACGATTCCGTCCGGAATGTCATCACCACGTGTTACGACCTCACCAATCGAACCTCGGGTCCGCTTGAAAACATCTACACCGCTTTGTTTTTTGATTGGGATATCGGTCCTTCAGGCGCAAACAATCAAGCCCAATGGGACTATCCAACAGGTTCGGGCATGCAAGCCAATGTGGCAACGGATGGGTTTCCGATTGTTGGTGTTTCTATGATCTCTCCAATCATCACCAATTTTTACGCGATCGATAATGCTGGACGAAGCGACGTGAACATTGGCATCTATGATGATTTCGCACGCTCCGAAAAATGGTTTATGATGTCGAATGGAATTAACCGCACACGGTCGTCTGTAACAGATGCCTCGATGATGATCGGTGGTGGCCCGTTCACACTGGCACCAGGCGAAACTTCCCAGATATGTTTTGTGATCGGAGCAGGTACAACGTATGAGAGTCTTGCCTCTGGTTTATCCGCCGCTAGAAACCGCGCAATAGGCATGGGCTTAAACGCCGTTCCTTATGTGCAACTCGCAGACGTCGACAAAATCTTGTACGTCACTGATGGTCCGGTGCTTTCCCCTGGCACCGTTGCATTGAGATACAGTATCCATCGCACGATTCCCGTGACCATCGATCTGATTGATCTCTTTGGCTCAACGATCGCCGCGTATCACAGCAACATAGACGCAGCCGGCATCCACGAGATCTCGATCGTTATTCCGGATGTGGCATCCGGCAATTATTTCTTGCGGCTTCAAGGTGCAACGGCATCGCTCTTCCCTATTGTGATTTTGCAATAAGAAGCGCAACACTCTCTACGTGATAGGTTTGTGGGAACATGTCTACCGGAGTGACAAACTCTACATCATAGAGATCAGAAAGCATGGCGCAGTCTCGCGCTTGCGTTGCAGGATTGCAGCTCACATACACGAGGCGAGGCGCATGAACACTCCGTAAATGTTCAACGAGCATGGGATGCATTCCTGCACGTGGCGGATCGACAAGTATCACGTCTGGACGTGGGAAGGTGGCAAGGAGGTCGATCGCGGCAGGCAGGTGGAGATCGATTGCGTGAAGCTCGATATTGGAGATTGTGTTTCGTTCGGCATTGGCCTTCGCATCATTGATCGACGACTGTGCCAATTCCGCGCCTACCACGTGCTTCGCAAGTTTTGCAGCGGGAAGAGTCAACGTCCCAGTGCCACAGTACAAATCCCACACAACATCGTCTTGCGTGATCCCCGCCGCCTTCATTGCCTCTCCTACCAATCGCGGTAGTTGATTCGTGTTCGTTTGAAAGAATGAGAACGGAGAGATTCGATATGTGATACCATGCGAGGTTTCCTCTAGATAGCCTTGTCCCTGCTGCTGTTGAATAGCACCCGTTGCTACTTGCGAACGACCATCGTGCGTTGCGTGGAGCATGGTAGACCCTGGAGGCAAGGCATCGAACAAGCGCATCCACGCGTCGATGAAGGCTACTTCCTCGTCAAGCTTGGGAGTTGCTGTCACAAGAGTTGTCATCACACTTCCCGTCGTAGCACTAGTACGCACAACGAGGTGTCGTGCAAATCCCTTATGCGCCCGCTGGTCATAGGCGCGAATACCATGTTCACGAGAGAGATTGACAGTGTGTGCGAGTACGATGTTGCCCACCTCCTTTTGCAACATGCAGTTTGTGATGGTGAGCACTTTATCGAACCTACCTGGCACGTGTAGCCCAAGTGCGAACGACATATCAAATTTCTCTCCAGTTGCGATCTGCGCGTCGGTAAGCCACAGCGATGCACCAAACGAGAATTCCATTTTGTTTCGGTAGTGGAATGGGTCGTCTACACCAATTGTGTCGTGATACGATCCCACCGCAACATGGCCAATGCGCTCAAACGCATCCATGACATGTTTGCGCTTCCAGAACAACTGGTCTTCATACCGCAAATGCTGCCAACTGCAGCCACCGCACACCCCGAAATGCGGACATGGTGCTTGTATGCGTTGTGGCGACGGTATCAAGACTTCAAGAAGCTTGGTTTCGACGAACTTCTTTTTCATCCCCCGAACTTGTGCCCGCACGGTCTCCCCGGGAAGAGCCCCATTGACGAAATGCACCACGCCATCTAGGCGTGCCACAGACACTCCTTCGAATCCAATCGACTCAACTTCGAGCTCGACTACAACTGGTACTCTGCTGTTCTTCATTCTGTTTTCCATAGTTTCACGCAAAGTTATGGTCAGCTCACGTCTCTACCGCGATGAATCGATCACTGAGCTGTCACTCAGTGAACTTCTTGCATTTGACCAATCGACCCTCGGCGAATCAGACATGGTGTGGGTAGACGTGTTCGCACCTACGCCCGAAGAGGAATCCTCTGTCTATCAGACATGGTTCCCAGTGCACGAGCTTGTTATCGCAGATATTAGACGCGCACAGCACACGGAAACCAAGTCCCGGCTTCATCATCCAAAAGTTGAAGATTTTGACACGTACCTGTTCTTGATTGTGCACGCCCTTACGTCAGTACAGGCAGATGACATCGATGCTGAGGCCGTAGAATCAATTCAGCGATACATCCTTGAACAATTGAGCGTCGTGATCAGCGAGAAGGTGCTTATCACGCATCATCTTGTTCCGATCATTGCGCTGCAATCAGTGGAACACATGTGTGACGTGAACCGGAAGGTCATGCGTCGCGGACCTGATTATCTCGCCCACATCATCCTTGACGAAGTTGTTGATCAGTACTTGCCAATGACCACCCAGGTCGAGGATCGGCTGACAGAAATCGAACGCACGGTGTTCAGATTGCCCACCACACTCACCCTTCAGCGCATTTTGGAGATTAAGCGTACTGTTCAAGAAGTACGCAGATCCGTGGTCTATCAGCGAGAAGTGGTGAATAGGCTTGCTCGTGGCGAATTCGATTTGATTTCCGACGAAGAGGGTATGTACTACCGTAATGTGTACGATCACCTTGTTCGTGTTGCAGATCAACTTGAATCGAATCGAGATAGTGTGATGGCGATTATGGACGTGTATTTCAGCATTTCAAACACACGTCTGAACCAAGTGATGAAGATCCTCACGGTCTTCTCATCCATCTTTCTCCCACTCACATTTGTGACTAGTCTGTACGGAATGAATTTTCGGTTCATGCCTGAACTCGAGTGGCAGTATGGCTATGCATTTGTGTGGGGCATTCTTATCGTAATCGCCATCGTCATGTGGATGTTCATCCGTCGGAAGGGTTGGCTTGAATAAGGTGAACGTAGGCCTTGCCACCGTCGTGATCATCACCGTGATCGCTCGTGTTGTGGCCGTTGCCAGTCCGTCTGCGGACAGTGTGGTTTCCAAGATCGTATCTACAAAACTCACGATGACGGCAGACTCGGTCGAGATCCGATTTCGCGCCGATCGCAGTATCCCGGCATTTCAACGCCCGGAACGCAGCGGGAACAGCATCGTCTTTCGACTGTCGGGCGTCGTACACGCAGACACGTCGCTCACGTCTACCCTCGCCTCCGCGCACATCTCCGTCTCGACTGATCTCATACGTACGTTCCTTGTCTACCGGCTCACCGTGCCGCCTTCCTACCAAACCTGTACTGCGCGACGTGACGGACCTCGTGATGTAATCCTAACACTCTACTCTCGTGACGCAAGTACTGGCGAACCTCGTGCAACAGAGCCGGCCACAGCCATGCGCAACAACCGATCGCGCTGGTCGCTCGATGTAATTGTGATCGATGCTGGGCATGGTGGTGTGGATGCAGGGGCCGAGGGTGTGAATGGCGTGTATGAGAAGGACGTGACGCTCTCCATTGCCAAGAAGCTCCGTGCACTCTTGCAGGCTGCGATGCCTACCACCAAGGTTGTGATGACGCGGGAAGACGATACGTTTGTAGAACTCTATCGACGAACCCAGATCGCCAATGAAAGCAATGGCAAGCTCTTCATCAGCATCCACTGCAACAGTATGCCAACAAAGCCGCATCCAGCCCATGGCTGTGAGACGTACATCTTGCGACCAGGCAGAAATGACGATGCTGCACGCCTTGCAGCTCGCGAGAATGCATCGGTGAGATTCGAGAAGTCTCAATCGCCCTATGCAAGCATGACACAAGACCAACTCATTGTAGCCACAATGGCACAGAGGAGTTTTGTTCAGCTTAGTGAGAAGCTTGCAACGTATGTCCAACGCTCCGTGCGGAAAGAAACGCCAATCGAGGATCGTGGAGTAAGTCAGGCAGGTTTCTTCGTACTTGTTGGCGCTTCTATGCCAAACATTCTATTCGAAACGGCATTCTTGTCGAACTCCTCCGATGCAGCATACATTAGCTCTGCGCGTGGACAGCAGGAAATGGCATCCTCAATCGTGAACGCGATTTCCACCTACGCCACGTCGTACCGCTCTCTTTTGGAAAAGTAGACTATGTCTTCAACAACCCACTTCTATACCACGCGGCAGCTCATCCCACGAATTCTTCGGTTCGTAGCACCGTTCAAGTGGCTTCTTGCACTGAGTTTTGTGTTCAATCTTGTGTTCTCGAGTTTGAATGCACTTACACTTGCCATTGTAGAGCCAGTATTCAGAACGTTGTTCTCCGCGCAGTCGACGAACGGTGTGGCATCCATGAAGGTTGCTCTACCTTCCGTACAGATCGGCACGACGATCAAGGCGAGATTCGACGAGTTCATTTATTCGCTGATCGTGTCACCAGACTTTTTCACGTCGATCCGAAATCTCTCAATCGTCATCTTCGTGCTCTTTCTTTTTCGAGCGCTGTCCAAGTATGCAAGCAGCCTGATTGGCACACGCTTGGAAGAAGGCGTCATGAAGTCCATTCGCGACACATTGTTCACGAAGATCACAGACTTGTCGTTGGACTACTTCAGCCGCAAACGGTCCGGTGAGATCATTTCGTTGCTCACCAATGATGTTGGCGTCGTCAATCACTCAACGTTGAATTCGATCACACAACTGTGGCGTGAAGGCACGACCGTCGTGATCTACATTTCTCTACTGCTCATCATCTCTCCGTCACTTACGGGTATCGCCGTTGGTGTTGCCCTCCTCGGCGTGTTGCTCATTCGAACATCTACAACATTCCTCCGGAAGTATGCCGCCCGTATGCAGTCGGCGCAAGCAGACTACACGGCAACGCTGCAAGAAACGGTCATGGGAATTCGCGTGATCAAAGCGTTAACCGTCGAACCGTTAATGATCAAGCGATTCACAGATCAAACGAAGGGTTTTGTACGTAGTGCGCTCAAGAACACTCGCGTCCTTTCGTTGGTCCCAGCCGTCAATGACACGTTTGGCATCGTTTCACTTGTTGCCGTCTTCTATGCCGGTGGCATAGCGCTTGCCTCAAACGATCTCACGCCATCAAATCTGATGACGTTCTTGTTTATTCTCTTCGGGCTCATGCAGCCAATCTCCACAATCTTTGGTACCATCGCAACGATGCAGCGCGGCGTGGTGGCGGCGTCGAATATCATCGTCACGCTCGATGAAGCGCCTTCAATCCAGTCTGGCTCTGTTGTCGTGCATGAGTTTGGTTCGGAGATTCGTATAAGCGACCTAACGTTTGCCTATGAGTCGAACGATGTGATCAATGGCGCGGCGTTCACCGTCGCAAAAGGAAAGACCATTGCACTGGTTGGATCGAGCGGAAGTGGTAAGTCAACCATTCTCGATTTGATCGTTCGTTTTTATGACCCACAGCGTGGATCGATTACAATTGATGGGATCGACATTCGCACGCTTGATCTCACGTCGTATAGGTCACTCTTCGGAATGGTGTCTCAAGAAACGATCTTGTTCAACGACTCCGTCGCGAACAACATTTCCTTAGGCGAGACGGTTGCAAATCGCGACGCAGTCGTTCGAGCGGCACGCATTGCTCATGCCGACAGCTTCATTCAGGCACTGCCAGAAGGCTACGACACAAACATCGGAGATCGCGGAGTCAAACTGTCTGGAGGACAACGTCAACGACTTGCCATCGCCCGTGCATTGTATCGTGAACCCGCGATTCTACTGTTCGACGAAGCAACGTCAGCCCTTGACACCGAATCGGAACGTATCGTCCAAGACGCCATCAATGATGTGTTACAGGATCGCACTGCAATCATCGTTGCACACCGCCTATCCACCATTGTCAATGCCGATGTTATTGTAGTGTTCGACCGGGGCTCCGTTGTTGAAACGGGAACACATGCAGAACTACTTGCACGTGGCGGCACGTATGCTCGATTGCACGCATTGCAGTTTGCGCAACCTGTATAGAGCGAGTTACCGTTGTTTGTAGGCGTAGAGGGTGTAGTGCTCTGCTGATGTGGATATAATCTCATACGACGAGCTGAGTACTTGAGCAACCAATCGTTTCTCATCAACGCTCTGGCCTGGGTGGTAGTAGACGATAAACGGTGTACTCGAGGCAGAAGCAACGGCTAGAATATTCTCGTCGGCATGCAACGCAGACATTGCGTATGGCTGCACAGTCTTCCCCGGCAGCCAGCCAGTCATCCATCCCGCCGTGTACCAAGCGAGTTGCGGATTATAGACATCACCCGCGTTGTGCTGATGATAGAGATATCCGAACGAATGTGCAGGCGAATCCACGAGATATCCGGCGATCTCACGACCACCATTAATCATACGTGGCGGATCTATGGCAATGAACATCACCGTTCGAAGGAGCATCACGCCACAAGCACCGTACACCACTGGTCGGTACGCGCGCACCGCGAGCTCTGCAACAATTCGCTTGGGCAGTACAAACGGTAGTACGAGCAATAACACGGCAATGCCAATGAACGGAATCATCGACGGGTCGAGAACAAGTGTACGAAGAGATCCGCGTAGGCCAGGTAGTACAGACCACATTGTGGCTGCCGCCACCGCAGAATAGATGCAAACGACCATCCGACGCGAACCACCTTCAAGCAGCCTCTCTATTCCATACACGGCCATCAAGACCGCTGCCGGAATCAACATCACCACATAATGAGGGTTCTTTGTTGGTGCGAGGCTAAACACGATCACGCCGAGTACAAACCACACCAGCGTGATGATTGCCGCATCGTTCGAGCGCGATGGCAACAATCTGCGTTTCCACGCAGCGAGAAGCACATAGGCTAAGGCTGCGAGGAGTACTGGGTGAGCAACAGTAAGTTGATTGACGTAGTACAGAAGACCAAGGGACCGCGCATTACCTTCTACCGTCCCTGTTGCCTGCGGCACGAAGAGCGCCTGCCAAAACTCCGCACCATGATGTGCGATCATCGTTCCATACCATGGTGCGGCGATTATCAGACCTACCACAACGGAAACGGCAAACGGGAGCAGCGTGCGGCGCGACCGCGCCACAAGAAAACCGAAGACGAACAATGGGAAGAGCGACACGGTCATCTTCGTCAACAGCGCTGCACCGAATCCAACCCCGGCAAGGACGGCGAAGAACCACGTGTCGCGATTCTTCGTGGATTCTACGAGTCGCAACGCAGACCAGATGGACAAAAGAATGAACGTCATCAACGGTACTTCTGTCATCGCTTGTCGTGCATACGTAGCCCAATGCATACTTCCCGCAACAACACACATAGCAAGAATCGCGGATTGGAACGACATCATACGACGTGCAATGCCATAGAGTACAAAGAGGGCAATGCCAGAGCACAACACACTGAACATTCGGATTGCCGCGGGAGTAGGTCCGAACACTTGCATAGAAAGTGCAACGGCCCAGGAAACAAGCGGTGGTGGTGTGGAGGAATACAAACCACCAATCGTATGATCAGACTGATCTAACCAGCTATTGTAGAGCACAATGCTCTGCGCACGAACGGCATACAAACCTTCGTCCCACGGTTGAATCTCGACGGAGCTCAGACGGAGTGCATAGAGACACGTAAGAGCCAATACGCATGCAATGACCGTGTGTTGTCTGTTACTCACAGCAGTCCTTGTGCTTTATGGCGAAACGAAGTAGATGCTTGTCGGAGCGAAGCATGCAATGAGCACTGCAATGGCGATCCACCCAACGATAGCACGTCCTCTACTTAACGGTGTTGGATCTTCGATTATTGGATGCGGGATCTTTATGAAGAATCTGATGAGAAGCGACCACATGAGCCATCCGGATCCCAACGCAAAGAGCCATGGCGCCCGAGCGACCATTGGATCGAGTATTGGCGATACGCGTTGTTGAAGCCATAACGTGAGAGGTCCGTCGGGTACTCCCCCGAGTGCCTGCTGTAAT
>JBBRES010000092.1:0-9805 GCA_038202665.1 Kapaibacterium sp. (SeqCode)
TGACGAGTGAGAAGTCAAGTGAGAAGTGACGAGTGAGCAGTGAAATGTGACAGTCTTCCCGGCAGCCTCCCGGCAGCCTCCCGGCAGCCTCCCGGCAGCCTCCCGGCAGCCTCCCGGCAGCTGCCGGGAAGAAAAGAAGACGTTACTTCTTTAGCTTCATCCGAACGCGTTCAACTCTTCGAGGTGTGCTCTCGAGAATTGTGACGATGTAGTGTTCGAGGGTGACGACGTCGCCTTGTTGTGGTATGCGACCGGAGTGGGCGTTGATGAGTCCGCCGATGGTCTCGTACTCTCCTTCGTCGGGAAGGGGGATTGGCAGAACATCGTTGGCTTCGCCGATGTGGACAGAAGCCTCGAGTTCGAATTCTTCTTGTGTTGGCGTTGCGAGGATCTCGCTTTCGTCGTCATACTCGTCTTGAATGTTGCCAACGATCTCTTCCATGATGTCTTCGAACGTGACCAGACCTGCAGTACCACCGAACTCGTCAAGGACGATTACCATGTGCACTTTGCGACGTTGCATGTCACGCAGAAGCTGTTGCAGCATGAGATCCTCTTGCACGAAGATCACAGGACGGAGGATGTCTTGGATGATGATCAGATCTCGGTGATGCATCAGGGTGAGCAAGTCCTTTGCATAGACGATGCCAACGATCGTGTCGATGGAGCCGCGGTAGACGGGAAGTCTGCTGTAGCCTTCCTCCATCACATAGTCGAGCATTTCGCTGCTCGACATACCAATCTCGAGTCCGATGATGCTTGAGCGGGGAATCATTACCTGACCTGCCGTTGTCTCCGTGAACTCGAACACGTTCTCGATGAGTTCGCGTTCGGTGGACTCGAGTCCGCCCTCTGTTGACTGTTGGATCAGGAATCGAATCTCTTCCGGACTATGCACTTCGTGTTCTGGAGCGGGCTGAATGCCGGCCATATGAAGAATGGTGTTCGACATCCAATTTAATGCAAGGATGATCGGACGGAACACGAACATAAAAGCACGTAGTGGTAGCGCGACCACAAGCGTGACGGCCTCGCTACGTCGGATCGCCAATGTCTTTGGCGCCTGTTCTCCAAGCACGATGTGCAGCACCGTAATCATCGAGAATGCAATCGTAATGCTGATCGTGTGCAGTGTTGCAGCGCTGAGCTCCCAACCGGCGAACACCACGAACTGCTGAATGATATCCGACACCACACTCTCGCCAATCCATCCAAGACCGAGCGAGGCAAGCGTGATTCCGAGTTGTGTTGCAGAGAGATAGGCGTCGAGATGCGACAACATGTGTCTGGCAACAACGGCCAGCACGTTACCTTCGCGCGCCTTCAATTCAATGGCAGAGGCCCGCACTTTTACAATCGCGAATTCCGCGGCGACGAAGAATCCGTTCAGAAAGACAAAGAAGAGCGTAAGCGAGATGTTACCGAGCATGTACGAATATAGTTAGGGCGTGGTGCGTAGCATGTCAAACGATGTCGTAACGATTCGTCGTTCAAGGTGGTGAGAGTAGTATGCCGACAGAAATGCGTCTATCTCCACGCGGTTTGCATCCGTTACCGTGAGCGATCCCGCGTCTTCGGGCGACAATTCCATTAGCGTCCGTAACAGCGCATAGGCCAGCGCGGAAATCTGATATCCTCGCGGCCCTGCTACCGTCATCATCCCATTCTCCACGGAAAGGTAGAGGGAGTTGCCCGCTTCGTATGGTCCGCTGTCCGGAAGGCCAAAGCCCATAAGGGTGGCAAGGTGGATTCGGAACACCATTCCTATGGCAACGGGCTGTGATGCGCTCTCAAGAGCGTTCAGAGAGGCTACAAGCAGCGAAAAGAGCTCTTCGTTGGGTTCTTCGTCGCGCTGTGTGCGAATGACGGTCTCGCAAAGGGAAAGACCAAGCGTCAGGTGGTCGAACGACTCATGCAGTATGCGTCGCCGAATGGTGACCTCGGCCTGTGAGATCATCTGCAACTCACGCATTTTCTTGTGATAGACGGTGATTGCGCACTGCCGAAGCGGGTCGAGTGAGCTCCCGAACGGACTCTTCGGCATCCTTGCCCCCTTCGCATGCACGTGCATCTTCCCGTGTGACCTAGTATAGATCACGGCAATGCGGGAAGTGTCGCCGTATTTGCGAGAATGGAGAACGATTGCCTCTGTGTTCAGGATCATGGGCTCAAAATACGCCCAATAGAAGCATTTGGCGGAAACCTTCGCCCCAGTTATCTTTGTGGCCCAGCGATTCCGAAGTAGCTCAGCTGGTTAGAGCATCTGACTGTTAATCAGAGGGTCCGCGGTTCAAGTCCGCGCTTCGGAGCACACAACCCGCATTGGCGAAAGCCAGTGTGGGTTTTTTATTTATCACCGAGTCTCGCTTGATAGACTCTTGTAATCTTTCCATTGTGGTGTGGGGATTCCGTCTTCGGGAGTGAAATTGGCAGACGCCTATCCATTCTTCAAACCTTCCCGCTCAAGCCAAATACGAACGACGTCCGAAAAATTCTGTTATGGGATTTACGATTTGCTTGATGATACAATGCACAAATGGCAACTGCCGCAACAAGTTCTGTTTGCAATTGCGATAGCCCTCCAATCTTGCTAGTAAAAAAGATCCACGACAATCGGTTCCAGACAGCCAACGGTACCATCGGCTCTCTTGCCAAGCTGTTTGTATCTGATCTGTAGGTACAAGTGCTTTCCAGCGAGACCAGACCCATAGTGTTGAACAAGTCGCTTGTAAGCTCCACCAAGATTGACAGTCTGTGATGATCCATTGTACTCAACCGTTGAAACACCAGCGACGATGAAGCTTTGACAATCTGCGTCCGGTGATTCAGTGATTCGGTAATCAAGTGGACTTGTTCGAACGCACTTCGTTAGAACATTCACTTTAATGACGTATGTAGAGTCAACTCTAACAGTTTGCCCGTTCTCGAGAGTTTCCGTTTCATAACCCCAAAACACAGAGTCAATTGTCGCAGAAGACACATAGTCAATCGGAACTGCCGCAGCGAGCGAGACTTCTTTCACATCATATTTTCCGACACCCACATACTGCAAATTTTCGATAGGAGGTGCAACATAGTTACCCCGAACGGCGCTGATGGTATAAACCCCAGCTGGAGCATCAACGATACTCCATGTTCCGTCTGTTCCTGTGGTGTCTGCACCAGACCATATTGAGGATGTTGCCGTAACGATGACAGACGCTAGATCGGGGTCCTGACCACCGCATGAATCCCATAGCTCAACATATCCATGAAGGTCATTATCACGAGAGGTTGGTACAACGGGCGAGCTTGTCGTGGTACAGCTTGACGTAGCCATTGCGAAAAGTGCTGCAAATGCGAAAGCAATGTGTGGCGTATTCATATTTGTGCGTTTCAAAATAACCTCTACCAATACGTGATCAGAAGCACAAAAACTGTTGTTGGTTGAATGAACATTCAACTTTCTATACCTCAAACTAAGACGATTTCGGATCGCCGCAAATGCGAGTTTGCTGCACACGATGTGTGCTCATTGAAATCATGGCTTGACCACCAGTGCCCGTGCCACCTTGCTGCCTTGCCACGAAGCAGTCACGACGTAGACGCCGGACGCGACCGTAGAGACGTTGATGGTGCTCGATGATGTAGTGGTGGTTGATTCCATGATAGACCGTCCGTCGATTGTCTGAAGCGAGATGCGATCGATGTCGGTTGTGGCATTGACGACGAGCAATCCGGATGGAGTTATGCGAGCATCGATGCGAGAGAGCGGCTGTTCACTAGCAACGGATGTGGTAGGAACGATGAGTCGACCAACGCCCTGACTCGTGTTGAAGATGAGAGAGTAGTCAGATTCTATATCAACGGTGTTCACAACTGCAGTTCCGAGTTCAGCAATCTCAAATGGTGCCCATGTGCGACCGTTCGTAGAAGATTCAAGAATGTTGCCGTTGAATGTTGTTGCAATCACCCGACCATCCGCTAGTTGCACGATTGCAGGATCGAATGTTGGATAGAGAATTCCAGCCGCAAAGTCTGTAAAGACAACGTTCCATGTCTGACCTCGATCTGTTGACCGAAGCATATAGGCACGCTGCATTTCATTGCCCTTGAGAAACGTGGTGCTACCATTGTTCTTCAACGAATCGAACACAACGTCTTGCGCGCATGCAAGAACATCTCCGTTGCGAAGTGTTGTTACCGTGGTGACGTGATCGAACCGCTCGGGCCAACCCGGACTCATCGACCATGTGTTGCCGTCGTTTGTACTAATAGACATTCCGCCAGGAGCAAATACATATTCATCTCCTGCCGCGTTGCGCTTAGAGTAGCCTCGCAGTGCGCAGTAGAGTGTGCCATCTATGGCGCGACTCACATCGCTGATGGTAGGTCGTTGCTGGCCAGGAGGTACGTCTCCAATAGCAGGCACATACACGAATTCTTTCATGTTGTTGAACGAGATCCACAGCGAGTCTGCACCGGCGGCCACCATCTCTGGTGTAAAGCGGCGCATGAACAATGCGCGTCGGGGCAACACGGTGTCGATCGTGGATCCTGTTGTTGGATCTATGCGAAGGAGATACTTCCTGCTCACGATTGTTGAACCATTGTCTACGATAATCTGCGGCATGCGTCGTTGAACTGGCGGACTGGCTATATCGCGGAAAAACCACATAGAGACAATGTCTGCTCCCCAGGATGTGGCACCCTGTGTGATTGCATTAAATCCATCGCGGCTTTCTTGAAGTAATATGTCGCCATCGGTTTGGAGAATGCGTTCCCCAGATGGTAGTACCGTTGACGAGAGGATCGATTGATAGGCAGGATCGAAATCCTTCAACGACATGTTATCTACATAGCCCCATGACTTGCCGAGATCTGTTGTACGTGCATACTCACGTCTGTTCGGCCAATCTCCAACGACAAACACCAACGAATCATTGATAAACGACACGGGTCCGTCTGGATATATGATCTGATTCATGTACCTCTCTTCGAATGTAGCCCATCCCTTCGTTCGTTGCTCACGTACAACTCCGGTAGCATTAGCAATGGTGATCCACGCCTCTTCGTGAACACTAGCTTGATTGGACGACAGCAGGAATCGAATGAAAACTGTCGAACCTTGGCGTGGTGATAGCACTTTGGTGAATAACGATTGATCACTACGAAACTTCACGCGGTGATGCAACGATAGTGTCCGCGTTGCAGACGTGAATTGTAAGATCAAACCATTGCTCGTTATCACATACGCAACGCTATCATTTGCTCGAATGATTTCCCAAGTTTTGAGAGCGTACGAAGTATCGAGAGCGTTGTCGCGCACGCTTGATATCGTGTGCCAGCTTGTATCTGAAGAACGAGTGTCTTTCCAAACGCAGTTGTAGCTCATCAGACCCACAATAACGCCATTGGAAAGCTCTACCCATTTTCGGCAACCATACGGGACAACGCACGGTGTCCAACCTGTATCGGCAGCAAAATTCATCCGAAGCCATGTTGGCTTATTGCGTATTGCACCAACGTTGGGTGCAACCGTGATTTGCTCATACGTGCCAATCGATGAGTCGAGTTTTTCAGTACGATACGCTTTCCAAGTTCGCCCGCCATCTATCGTTGCGAACCCTTTCACGGTGTCTTTAGAAATGATGACTGCATCGGGCGGAACAAAGAATGGCATGTAGCCAAAAGAGTCAATCACCATGGCTGTGTCGCGCACAAGTCTGTTCCACGTCAGTCCATCATCTGTACTTGTGAAGGCAAGGTGCAGGTTGTACGTTGTTTGACCTATGTATACCATCGTACCATTTGAAAGAGCATACAGTCCGGCTTTTTTACGCGTAACACTCGTAAACCACGAGTACGTGCCAATCCAGGACTTCCCATTGTCCGTGGATCGAAGAACCGTTCCATTTATCCAGCCCACGCAAAACAAGCTGCCAGTACGGGGATTGCGGACCACTTGCTGACCCCCACCAACATCAGATTTCGGAATCTCACGCACCCTCTGAAGCCATTCAAACTGCTGACACTCTACAACTTGAAAAGAACTCAAGAGGGCGGCAAGGCAGAAGGCATAGAGTGAACGCATGATGAAACCTCAGGGACCGCGAGTAAGTAGGAAGCGCTAACGTGCGCAATAAAGCACATTTTGATCAAGTACGCGTATGATATGCTCATTCAGGATTTATACGTAGTTTTTATCTGAACACGCAAACAGCCATGGCAGTACACCCATTTCTTACGTTATCGGACGAATTGCTTCGAGAAAAGCTCGCATCGCTTTTTTCGATGCCTGGGCTTGGTATAGCCATTTCCACAGCGAATAAGCAGTTCTACGATGTGAACGAGCGTTTTTGCGAGATAACAGGGTACACCCTGGAGGATCTGCAATCCTTGACCTGGACAGACATCACACATGCTGAAGATGTAGAAGCGGACATCAATAGTTTTCATCGCCTAACGAACGAAGAAATTCCGGGATATACGAATGACAAGCGATACGTACGCAAAGACGGACATGTGGTGTGGGTAGAGCTTACGGTGCAGACAATTCGCAAGCCGTCCGGCCAGATCGACTACTACATTGCCTTTGTTCAAGAGATATCACATCGCGTAAAACAATTGCACAACCTGCGTGAGCAGAACAGGCAACTCGAGGAGTTCGCCCAGATTACGTCGCATAACCTCCGATCACCTATTGGAAATCTGATAGGGTTGATTGATCTCTACAAGCGAGAAGCAGACAACTCGGAACGTGACTTTCTCTTCGCGCAAATCGACACTGTAACGACAACTCTTCTCGAAACGATTAACATTCTTGCACGAACACTTCAAATCCGCGACAATGTGAATCTCGCACGAGAACATTTGTCGTTTGCAGATGTGTTTGACCGTGTACGCGCAACATTGCTTTCGAATGTGGTTTCTCCGCAGACAGTCATCGAAACAGACTTTTCACAATGCCCAGAGATTGACTACCCGGAGATCTACCTCGAGTCAATCTTTCTGAATCTTCTTACAAATGCATTGAAATACCGGAGTCCGGACAGACAGCCTCATGTAGTCGTGCGTTCATGGTGCGACGGAGATATTCCCGTACTGGCCATGTCCGATAACGGCATCGGCATGAATATGGAACGTGTTGGTAGCAAACTGTTCGGTCTGAACAAGACATTTCACCGTCACCCTGACGCACGTGGCATCGGTCTCTTCCTTACGAAGAACATGATCGAAGCAATGCACGGTACGATCTCTTGTGAGAGCACAGAGCACGTAGGGACTACGTTCACTATTCAATTCGAAGACGATGAATAAGCGATTTCTCATGGTGATTGACGACGATACCATCTACCACTATACAGTTCGGCGGAACGTAGAGATTAGTGGATTGGCAGATCGAATGATGTTCTTTCACGACAGCGAAATGGCACTACAATACTTGATAGATCATCAATCGAGCGAAGCGGATCTACCGGATGTAATTCTATTAGATGTAAATATGCCCGTTATGGACGGGTGGGCGTTTCTCGAAGAATATGAAACGCTGTCAACGTTGTTCGCCAAGCAAGTTCATCTGTACGTTGTGACGTCGAGTCTCTACGTAGACGACGTCCGGCGAGCAAGTGTGTCTTCACTCGTCGCCGGATATCTTGTAAAACCTATTGGAGAAGGAGAGCTACGTGCTGCTCTTGAAGCTCCGCTTAGCGATTCAGTATGAGTGGCTTTGTGTCGGTAAAGCCCGGCGCTGAGAGCACGTAGTAGTACAAGCCACTACTCAGTGTGAGAGCACGTGCATTAAAGACCACTTCGTGATCTCCAGCAGGAAGCATTTCATTCACGAGCGTGGCAATCACATTTCCGTTCAAGTCTACGACCTTCAACATGATGTCTGCCGACTCTCGCGTGGTGAACGTGATCGTTGCCTTATCCGTGACAGGATTTGGCTGACATTGCTTGAGTTCGAACGTAGATGTTGTTGTCTCTTGCACGCCTCCACCAGCCACACCTTCAAGACGTGGCGTAATGTTCGTGTTAATCATGTGCACGTTTGGACCAATCACCACTTGCATGGGCTTGCTCATCTGGCTGCCGCATGGGCTGCTGAGCTTTACCGTGTACACACCATTGAGCTCGGCCGTGGCGAGTGATCTGCGCAAATCTTGGCTCGACTCGCCGTCAATACGAACGCCGTCCTTATACCACTGGATTTCCATGTAGTTCAAGTTCTCTCCCTTGTTCACAGACAAGAGAAACTCCTGGCCTTCCGGGATGCGCTTGATCATCATATCAGCCGCTTCGATGTTCGCATGCTGTACAGAAGGGAGGATACGAATCGTACTCCCTGCCATCACATTCATGCTTATGGTGGCAAGGGCAACACCAAGGATGATGGTTCTTTTCATGGTAGACTCCGTCACAGTTGTATGAACAATGGTTCAAATATCAGCATTTTTGTCGTATGCGCATCTTCATAGCAGCCGGTGAGCCTTCGGGCGACCGACATGCGGCACGCCTGATGGAACAGCTTCGATTGCTGATCCCCGACGTGATCTTCGAGGGAATTGGCGGTCCTGCAATGGAATTGCAAGGCCTTCATTCCATGGCACGTATCGCAGACTTAGCAGTAAGCGGGTTCTGGGAGGTTGCAAAACGCTATTCCTTCTTCCGCTCATTGCTCAAACGTTGCGGCAACGTGATCACCAACGCGCAAGGGTCGTTTAGCAGAGGAAAGCCGGCGCTTCTTATCTGTGTAGACTACCCTGGCTTTAACATGCGCCTTGCGGCCATTGCCCGCGAAGCCGGCGTTCCCGTGTGTTACTACATCGCGCCACAACTGTGGGCGTGGGGTAAGAACCGCGGACCGAACCTTGCGTCTGTTGTCAACAAGCTCTTAGTGGTGTTCCCGTTCGAGGTGGAGTTCTTCCGGTCGTTTGGGATCGATGTGCACCATGTTGGTCATCCATTGCTGGACGACCCGAACTACGCTTCAGTTCCTGATCACACCCACAACAGCGTTGCGTTCATGCCTGGTAGTCGCGCGCAAGAATTGCACCGTCATGCTCCATTGCTTGCAGAGACGGCGCGGCTTCTTCTGCGGGACAACCCAACACTTAGCATTTCTAGTGCCAGACCTAGCAATATTCCTCTTCAGGCCTATTCAGCCATGATCGACGCTGGTATAACTGTTTCCGACGATGCCCGGCAGGTGCTGCGCACATCGGGTGCCGGCATCATCAAGGCGGGAACGTCTACGCTCGAAGCAGCGCTCACCGCACTGCCGTTCGCCACGTTCTACCTCACATCGGCACTTTCGTATGCGCTCAGCAAACGGCTCGTCACCGTCAACTCCGTTACCATGCTGAATCTGTTGCTGCATCAACAAGTGATCAACGAATACTTGCAACGAGATGCAACACCGAAAAATCTAGCTGCCGAAGTGCGAACGCTCCTCTCTGATACACCACGTCGAGCAGAAATCCGCGACGCCTGCATGACCATGCGCGCAGAGCTCGGAGGTTCGGGCGCTTCTGCTCGCGCAGCCGCCATTGCCGCACAGATGGTGCAACGATGAAGCCCCGCCTCCTTTCATTTCTTCTACGAATTCTTGCCGCAACGTGGCGCGTATCCATCCATGGATCGAAGCCCACAGAGCCATGTGTTGTTGCCTTCTGGCACGACGAAATGTTGCCCGTGTGGCATGTGTTTCGTAGTGGCAATGCCGCCGGACTTACGAGCTCCAGCAGCGACGGAGATCTGCTAGCACAACTGTTGCGCGATTGGAACTACAAGGTCATCAGAGGATCTTCTTCGCAGGGTGGAA
>JBBRES010000093.1:0-9671 GCA_038202665.1 Kapaibacterium sp. (SeqCode)
AGATGCAAGTGGTACGTTGGCCGTAATCACAGGAACGCTGAACAACAACGCCTTCTTGTATACAAACGCCACGGGTGGCATTGCAAACTCAACATCTGCAATAAACGGACAGATTCTCATTGGTAGCACGGGTGTTGCACCAGTTGCGGCGCTTCCAACGGGAACACGCGGCATCACCATCACAGGTGGGGCTGGTTCGCTCGATATTGCCATGCCATCGGGCACGACAACAGATGCAACGCTTCGCTATAACGGTTCGGCATGGGTAGAGAATACGAACGTGTTAGCTACTTCTGGCGGGGCCGTCACCGTGAAGGCAACCACGAATCAACTTGTGCTTGGCACAACCAACACCGCAACGATCAGCGCAACTGCACCTGGTGCATCTCGTGTGTACACGATTGCAGACCCGGGCGCCAACGCATCGTTCGTGATGAGTGCAGGCGCGCAAACGATTGCGGGTGTGAAGACGTTTAGTTCTGCACCGAACCTTTCGTCGCTTACCGCCTCGCTGCCTCTCAAACTTGATGCATCGAAAAACATTACAGCAGCCGCTATCGATCTTACATCATCAACGGAAGTAACGGGCGCCCTGCCTATTGACCGTGGTGGTACGAACTCGGCAACGGCGTTGAGTGGCAACCGCATCATGGTTTCGAGTGCTACGGCTATTGTTGAGGCCGCCGCCTTGACAAACGGACAGTTGCTTGTTGGTTCAACGGGTGCAACACCTGTTGCGGCATCACTCACCGCGGGCTCCGGTATCACGATCACACCTGCTGCCGGATCGATTACGATTGCAGCAACGAATGCGTTGCCTGCGGGAACGACAACAGATGCAACGCTTCGTTACAGTGGTTCGGCGTGGGTAGAGAACACAAGTGTGAAGGCAACAGCAACTGGTGCTGTCTCTGCCGCTTCGCAGTCGTTGTCGGCAACTACGAATCAACTTGTGCTTGGCACAACGAACACCGCAACGATCAGCGCAACTGCACCTGGTGCATCTCGTGTGTACACGATTGCAGACCCGGGCGCCAACGCATCGTTCGTGATGACCGAAGGTGCGCAGACCTTGAACGGTGCAAAAACACTCACTGGCACAACGGTCATTGGCTCTACTGCCGCTACAACGGTGACGCTTGCAAATGCAACCGGTTCGCTGACAGTAAACGGAACAGCGCTTACACCGAATGTGACGATGACGTCGCTTGGTGGAACGGCTCGTAGTTCAACTCCAGTTGGATACGATCGAGTTGTACTCGGGAATAGCAGTGGTTCGCTTGATGAAGTCGCGCTCTCGACCTTCGTGCAGACAAGTGGCGCACAAACGATCGCTGGAGCAAAGTCATTCTCATCTGCAGTTGCGATCACACCAACCACGAATCAACTAATTCTTGGCACTGGGTTTACAACGACCATTAGTGCGCCTACTCCAGTAGCAAGCGCAACGTATACGATTCCTGATGTTGGAACCACAGCATCGTTTGTGATGACAGAAGGCGTACAAACAATCAATGGTGCGAAGACACTTACAGGAACCACGATCATTGGCTCGACGGCTGCCGCTACTGTAACGCTTGCAAATGCTACAGGGTCGTTGACGGTGAATGGAACTGCACTCACACCAAACGTCACGATAACGTCCGTGGGCGGAACCGCGCGGGCGTCCATGCCAGTCGGTTACGACCGCATTGTTCTTGCAAACAGCACGGGTCAGCTCGATCAAGCTGCAATTACAACAGTACTTGGTTCAACACTTTGGTCGCTCACCGGTAATGCAACGGCTTCTGCATGGAATGGCACCACGGGATCGTTCCTCGGAACAACGAGCACCCAGCCGCTTTCGATTGCCACAACAAATGCTACAGCGCAAGACATTCGATTCTACACTGGTGTAAGCGGCGCGAACCTTCGCATGACCATTGGCTCTACGGGTCTGGTTGGAATCAACACAACACCGTTGGCTTCGTATCAACTTGCTATTCAAGGCAATGTGAAGATGGTAGACGCAACGACGTCGACAATCTCCGCAAACAAGGAACTGGTGCTCGAGCAAACGGGCGACACGTACGGAGCATCGCGCCTGCGTCTTCAGCATCGCAATGGGTCGAACGGAGCACTCTTTGAAACGGCAACTGGATCTGTTGATCTCGTAGAATTTGGAATGAAGCCTGGATCCGGCGTTCAGTCGAACATCCGTTTGGAAGCACGTCTGGGTTCACTGATCAATGCCGCGGCGAATACGACAGGCGAGTTTCAATATCTGATGGCATCTACAACAACGCCCGTCTATGCGTTGACGCTCGGTCAAGGATCTGCTACGTTCAATGCGGGTGTTGTAGGTATCGGTGACCCAACACCAGACGATAAGTTCACCGTAGGTACAACAAGTCAGTTCCGTGTAAGCGCAACTGGCGATATCACCATGATCAAGAGTCTCGCCTATGTGTGGCCCTCGTCACATGTTGCCGGTGTACTCGTGAACAACGGAAGTGGGACGCTTACGTGGACTGCTGGTCAGCCCGTTGTGAACGGTATCACGACAAATTCCACTCTTCGTTGGAGTGGAACGGCATGGGTGGAAAACGCAAACGTGTTGTCCGGTTCAACGGGGACACTTTCTTTGGCGGCTACTACGAATCAACTTGTCCTTGGTACGACGAATACCGTTACACTGAATGCCGCTGCACCTGCAGCGTCGCGTGTGTATACGATTCCGGCGATGGCGAATGCTAGTGCATTCATTATGACGGAGGGCGCGGGATTCTCTACGTATACGACGGGTGACATGTTGTATGCGAGCTCTGCGAATACATTGAGCAAGCTACCAATAGGAACGAACGGACAGTACCTGACGATCACATCGGGTTTTCCGGCTTGGGCTGCGGGTTCGATCATGCAGTATGATGTGGCTGCCGCGCAGGGCACATCCACAACGGCTGCGAACTGGTTGTTCAATGTGCAGTACGGAACGATTACCGGCGCGGCAACGGGCGCACGCATTGCAAGTGTGACAACGGCAGCGAATTCAAATGCAACAGGTCTGACTCTCATTGCTACTGGTACAGGCACAAGTACGGCAACCGCATTATCGCTTGCGGCAACAGGGTCGTCCACGAAATATGCGCTGACCGTTGCTGATGGATCTGGCTATTCCGGATTTGGAACAACGGCTCCGACGCATGTGGTGCACTCACTGAACACCGCAACAACGGACGAGCTCAGCGCTGTGTATGGTCTTGCCGACGGCAGCACGTCGAACCAGGCCATGGGTGTATGGGGCGACGCGTCGAACAACGCTGCTGCCAACACGGGATCCGTTGGCGTTCTAGCAACGGGAAGTGGACGCACGACCACCGCGCAAACCAATGCCGCCATCCAAATTGCTGATGGTGAAATTCGCGTCGGCCGCACAACGGAAACGGGAAAAGGGTATACGGTGGTGGAAGGGGCAACGGCGGGAACGGACTATACTGCTCAAGGACCGTCGGGAGTGATCGATATCAACTTGGGAACGGTTGGTGGATGGGCTGATGATGGTAACATCACCGCCGACAAAGTGAAGTTCACAACCATCACCTTGAACAACCGATATATCAGCACCAATAGCATTGTGTTGCTCACGGTGGTAGACAAGGTAGACGTGGTTGTAAAAAACACCGTGAATGCGGCTCAAGCGGTCTTCACTCTTGATGTCGACGGTCGTGCAGCTGGTTCTTGTTCAGTGCAGATCGCTGCTCAGCTCCGCAATGGCGCGACGGATAACTGTAAACCATTTAGCGATGGCGACAAGATCCGCATCGGCTACATGATCGTAAACCCTTCGAGGTAAGAGGTTTACGTCTTTAGATGTCGAATACGTAGAACTACGTAGAACATTCCAGCCAAAAGGCACCGAAATTTGCAGTCCGAGCTACATGCATGGGCATTCGTCGCTGTTGCGTATTAGGGATACGTAACACCAGGAGATGAAAGGTGAGCAGTACTTGGGTTCGTAGGGTGAGCGCTCATTTTTTGAGAGTTCACCCTTCTTTTTTGCCCAAGCCGTATCTTTGGGTCTATGAAGATTGCACCCATTCTCGTTGTACTGTGTGTTGGCACTATGTGGTTGAGCGGACAGGGGAGTTCGCAACCGCAACAGACACGCAAGTCTACGACCGCGGCTCCTTCGCCATCGGTCGCTCCCACGTCGAGCACAGCTCAGTCGTCGCCGCTCGCCCCCTCTGACGTAAAAAGAAACCCCACGAAATCGTGGGAGGAGGCCATGGCAAACCCAGAGAAAGTCGTTCGATTGGATCTCTCACGTCGCATGATGGAGCAGCTCTCTCCGGACATCTCCAAGCTCGTCAACCTTGAAGAGCTCTCGCTCACGGGCAACAAGCTGATGTCGCTCCCCAAGGAACTGTCCGGCCTAAAGAAACTCCGCATCATCGATCTCACGGGCAACCTCTTCGAGGAAGTCCCTTCGGTCCTTGCCGCCTTACCAGCCCTTGAAACGCTCAAGCTTGCGCGCAACCGATTGAACCGCGTTGATATGTCGGTGGGATGGCCCGAGCTCAAGGTCTGCGACCTTTCGCTGAACCCCTTGCGCGACATTCGGGGTCGTGTATTCGCCATGCCCATGTGCAAGGAGCTCGACCTAGAGGCCACGCGGCTCACAAGGGTTCCGGAAGGGATCAAGGGTCTGAAGGCGCTCGAGACACTGTCGCTTGCGAAGAATGCCATCGACTCGTTGCCGGAGTGGCTGGGAGATATGACAACGATCAAGTCGCTCGACCTCGACGACAACGCGCTCACGGAACTTCCCACGTGGATCGTGTCGTTGCCACTCGTTACACTCGAAGCACAGAAGAACAATCTGACGTCGGTGCCGGCAACGCTCTTCACACTGCCAACCATCGAAACGCTCAAGCTCAGTGCGAACGAATTGAAAGAGCTGCCGGCGCAGATGAACATGCCGGAACTCAAGAACCTGGAACTCGACGATAACAAGTTCACGTCGGTACCGCCAACGATCGGCAATCAGCGCAAACTCGAACGACTGCGCTTGAAGAACAATCTCCTAACTACGCTCCCCAAGGAGATTGGCAATTGCTCGGTTCTCACCCTTCTTGACGTTTCGGGCAACAAGCTGGAATCGTTGCCCATCAAGGAGTTGGCGACCATTCCGACGCTCAAGACGTTGAGCATTGCGAATAAACGCAAGTAAGTTGTAATTTTGTGGCCCTCATGGCGGGCGTAGCTCAGTTGGTAGAGCCCCAGACTGTGAATTTGGTTGTCGCGGGTTCAAGCCCCGTCGCTCGCCCTCGAACACAAAAGACCGTATCGGCTTTCAGCCGATACGGTCTTTTTGCTTCCCGGCAGCTGCCGGGAGGCTGCCGGGAGGCTGCCGGGAAGCTGCCGGGAGGCTGCCGGGAGGCTGCCGGGAAGCTGCCGGGAGGCTGCCGGGAGGCTGCCGGGAGGCTGCCGGGAGGCTGCCGGGAAGGGTGTCACGTTTCACTTCTCACTCGTCACTTGTCACTTGACTTCTCACTTGTCACTTCTCACTTTTCTCACTTGTCGTTTGCATATAACATATAACGTTATACGTTATATTTCTGATAACTCGTTCCGAATGCTTGCTAGCGTGCTATGATTCAGACGTTCGCAAACAAGGGCTCGGAAGACGTGTTCCATGGAATCGACTCGCGCGCAGCAAGGGCTGTTTGTCCGACGAGCGCTTGGAGCGCTGCGGCTCGAAAGCTGGACTTGCTAAACGCTGCTGTCTCACTACGAAGCCTACGACTACCGCCGGGGAATATGCTCGAATCGTTACATGGTGACCGTCGTGGACAGCACAGCATTCGTATCAATGAGAAGTATCGCATTTGTTTCAACTGGACCTCTGAAGGGCTATATGCCGTCGAGATTGTCGACTATCACTAATGAAGTTGTCATGGTTCCCATTCCAACCCACCGCCCTCCCACACATCCTGGCGAGATGCTCCTCGAAGAGTTTTTGAAGCCCAACTCTTTAACTCAAGTGGAATTGGCCGCTCGCCTCGGCATTTCGTATCCGCGCGTCAATGAACTCGTGCACGGAAAGCGCGACATGACCACCGATACTGCATTGAGATTGGAACGGTTCTTCGGAGTCGAAGCCCAATTTTGGATGAACCTGCAACTTTCATGGGATCTCTATCATGCTATGCATTCTTCGAAGGCAGCAGCGATTCGAGATATCGTACCGATGAAAGTGAACATCTGATTCGTCCGACATCATTCCTTCCCGGCAGCCTCCCGGCAGAATGTCACACTTCTCACTTGTCACTTGACTTCTCACTTCTCACTCGTCACTTCTCACTTAACGAACTTCTCACTTAACGAACTTCTCACTTCTCACTTAACGAACTTCTCACTTGTCACTCGTCACTTGTCACTTTACCCACTTCTCACTTGTCACTTCTCACTTCTCACTTAACTTGCCTCATGGTCATCTTCATCCTCCACACCCATCTTCCCTACGTCCTGCACCACGGTGCGTGGCCGCATGGTAGCGATTGGTTGTGCGAGGCCACAGCGGAGTGTTACGTGCCGCTGTTGGATATGTGTGAGCGCCTGGTGGCGGATGGCATCAGGCCTGGGATTACGTTCGATATATCGCCGGTGTTGTGTGAGCAGCTGACGCATCCGGACTTTGCTGATGTGTTCGTGAAGTATTGCGAGGCGCATGCGGTGCTTGCAGAGGGCGACGTAGAGCAGCTTCAAACAGACGGTGCAGCGCAAGAGCAGATTGATTTGTGTATGTATTGGGCCACTTGGTATCGCGCGCGCGCAGAGCGATTCACCCAGGCGTATGCGAGTAATATAGTTGGCGCGATGAAGAGCCTTCAAGACAGAGGTGCCATCGAGATCATGACCTGCGGCGCAACCCACGGCTACTTCCCTTTGCTCGCAGAAGACCGAAGCATTCGCATGCAAGTGCGTCTCGCCAAGGCGAACTACACAAAGCATTTTGGGTGCGAGCCGCGCGGTATCTGGTTGCCGGAATGTGCGTACCGACCTGCCTATCCGTGGCGGACGTTGCTTCCCGTGGCTGCGTACAGTGTTGCACGGTGGCGCGCCGGCATAGAGCATGTGTTGCAGGATGAACATCTCGACTTCTTTGTGACCGACGAGCCAGCGCTGCAGAAGGCCACTCCCGTTGGAATTCGCACTGTGGGCGGACGTGTGCACTACGACGAAACATACGGTGACGCGCGTGAACGCCTGGATGAACGGAGCGTGTACGATTTGTTTCGCGTGACTTCTTCGTCGCATGAAGAAAGTGCCGTGTGCTTTACGCGCAACCTTCCAATGTCTATGCAAGTGTGGAGCGGCGATAGTGGCTATCCGGGCGATCCGGATTATTTGGACTTTCACAAAAAGTACTTCCGCTCTGCGATGCGCTATTGGCGGGTGACTGATGCGAAGGCCGACATGCAGTACAAGCAGTTCTACAATCCCGAGTGGGCCGCAAACAAAGCACGCGTGCACGCAAAGCATTTCGTGAAATCGATTGCCGTTGCCCTGCTCCATCGCGAGAGTAATGTGGAAGGTTCGGCCACGATGTGTCTGCCGTTCGATACCGAACTCTTCGGTCATTGGTGGTATGAAGGACCTGTGTTTCTTGAAGAAGTACTGCGCGGAATTCATGCCACAGGTATTATCGAAACGTCTACCGCATCGGAGCAACTAGACCGTGTGCAGCCCGCTATGGAGATTGCTCTTCCGGAATCGTCATGGGGCGAGAATGCACACCACGATGTGTGGATGAATTCGGAAACGGAGTGGACGTGGGAGCGCGAGTACGGACTCGAGAATCGGATGTCGATGTTGTTCGCCAAACACCCACCCCACCTCCTTGGCGCCACAGAAGAGCGTATTGTAAAAGCCGCCATGCGCGAGCTTCTCCTTGCTCAGGCCAGCGACTGGCAGTTCTTGATCAGCACGTTCAGCGCGAAAGACTATGCCACCATGCGTTTTCATAGTCATGCAGCAGACTGTATCAAACTGTGTGAATTGCTTGAACACTATACGGTGAAGGGTGCGCTCTCGGCAGACGACGAACTAGCGCTTACCGAAATCGAAGCACGCGACGGCATCTTCTCCGAACTACAACTCGACTGGTGGTCGTAACTTTGTAGATGGACCATTCCAACATCCCGATCTACGTAGACCTGGACGGGACGCTCGTCGCAACCGACACCCTATGGGAGTCGCTCATCGTTGCACTTCGGAATAATCCCTTCCTCCTTCTTCGCCTTCCATTCGCCCTTCTTCGCGGTAAGGCCGCCTTCAAAGATGTTGTTGCCGCAAACGCAACGATTGCCGTCGAACTGTTGCCGTACGATGCAGCGCTCGTCACGTTCTTGCGCGAACAACATGCACGCGGACGTACCATCGTGCTCGCCACCGCAGCACATACCACCATTGCACAAGCCGTTGCCGAACACCTTGGCGTGTTCAACGATGTACTCGCTACAACATCAGATGTGAATTTGAAAGGGGCAACAAAGGCGGAAAGGATTCGTGCACATGCAGCAGGACCTTTTGCATACGTTGGCGATACGATAGCCGACGTTCCCGTGTGGAAGGCCGCACAAGAGACGTACGTTGCCGGCACAAATACGTCGCTGATCACAAAAGCAGGCACTGTAACAGGTACGTTTATGCGACCTCGCACATCGCTTCGCGACGTAGCAAAACAACTCCGTCTGCACCAATGGGTGAAGAACATTTTGCTCTTCATGCCCGTGATGCTCGCACACAAATTCGCAGAGCCCGCGCTCTTTTTGCAAGTGCTCGTTGCATTCTTCACGTTCGGACTGTGTGCATCTGCCGTGTATGTGTTGAACGATGTGATGGATATCGAAAGCGATCGCGCTCATCCAACGAAACGACGCAGACCTATGGCAAGCGGTCGCATTCCATTGTCATTCGCCGTCGCCGCCATCCCGTTGTTGTTTGGCTCTGCAGCTGCGTTGAGCATCGCCCTGCTGCCGCTTGAGTATTCGTTGTGGCTGCTGACGTATGCGGCGTTGACAACGGCCTACACGTTTGTGTTTAAGCGCCTGGAGATCGTCGACGTGCTCGTGCTCGCCGGCCTCTACACACTGCGCATCGAAGCCGGTGCAGCTGCTGCGAACGTTGTTGTTTCTCCATGGCTGCTGATGTTCTCGATGTTCTTGTTCACATCGCTCGCGTTTTTGAAACGCTATACAGAACTGTTGGATATGGCAGGGCGAGAACGAGCAAGTATGGCGGGAAGGGGCTACACCATTGGCGATACAGAAATGATTCGCGTGCTGGGTCCGGCCATTGGATACATCTCGATTCTTGTGATCACGCTGTACGTGAACAGCCCGGAAGTACGCGCGCTGTACTTGCATCCGTTGCGACTTTGGTTGTTGGTTCCATGCATGGTGTATTGGATCACACGGTTGTGGCTGATCGCACATCGTGGTGGTATGCATGAAGATCCAATTCTCTTTACCGTACGAGATCGTGCGAGTTATGTAGTGGGACTCATCGTTGTTGGTATCGTGATCGCGGCATCCATGTGAGCACAGCACACGCACCAGAAAGTTGGGGTCGGTTTCCTCGCAGCACTCCCGCAGATGTAGTAACGCTTGCATGGCGCACACAAATCG
>JBBRES010000094.1:0-9629 GCA_038202665.1 Kapaibacterium sp. (SeqCode)
CGACGACTGTTCTTGCAACAGTCGGAACGGAAAAGGTGACGTACGGCGAAGTCGAACGGGCCTTCCAGAAAAATATGAATCGTCGTCTGACGGCTCTGAATGCCGTTCCGAAGGACACGGCCTTGGAGTTTCTCCGGCTATACACGAACTATCGCCTCAAGGTCCAGGATGCCAAGGACCGTAGCATGGACAAGGACTCCCTCGTTCGCCGCGACATCGAGAGCAATCGGAAGCTCCTTTCTGAAACGTACTTCTTCGACAAGATGATTGCCGATGTTCGCATCGACGAGCTGGCACGTCGCCGCACTAAAGAGTTGCAGATCGGCATCATTCTTTGCAACGTAAGTGTGAATGGCGCAGGCGACTCTACGCTGAGCGTGGCCAAGGCAAATCGCATTATCGCTCTGTTGAATGCAGGCGGGAATTTTGAGCAGATTGCCAAGGACTCAAGCGACGATCAAGAAACAGGGCGGAAGGGTGGCACACTTCCCTTCTTAACCGGCGGCACGATCATCAAGGGTGTCGAAGACGCCGTCTACAACATGAAGGTAGGCGAACATTCTAAGTCGCCGGTTCTCTCTCGCTATGGCGCTTTTGTTGTAAAGGTCTACCGCGAAGAACCACGCGAAATGGTGAAGGCACGACACATCCTGCTCACGCCCAAAGAAGGTCGTGATACAGCAGTTACGATCGCTCTTGCAGACTCACTTGTGGCGGTCTTGAACCGTTCGAATTCCGAAGCGCTGTTTGCTCAGCTTGCCGAAAAGTTTTCAGACGACAAGACATCGGGCGCCAAAGGCGGCTTAATGGGTGGCTATTATTCTCGCTCGAGCGGCATCGATGCCAACGGATCAAAGCTCACTCCAGACTTTGAAGAAGCAATGTTTGCCTTGAAGGACGGACAAGTATCGCAGAAGCCACTCAAGACACTCTTCGGTTGGCACATCGTCCGCCGTGATAGCTCGAAGATGCCAGACCTTGTTGCGGAGCGCGACCAAGCCAAGCGCATTTACCGTCGCATCTTCTTTGAAGGCGACAAGCGTGCACTCCTAGACTCGCTCAAAAATGTCTGGAAGTATGGATGGACGGAACCCGCATACTCCCAGTTCGTGGCAAGTGTAGACACAAAGAAGAACACCACGGATACAGGCTGGATCAAGAGCATTCCGTTCGCGCTTCTGCAGCAGAACGTTTATCACTCCCCACGCGTGAATTATTCAGTAGAACAATTCGCGGATTCTCTCCGCAGGCGTTTGGATATGCGTGGCTACACGCTGAACCGCGCCGGCTTTGAGCGCGGCATGAATAAGATGACGGATCCGTACTTGATTGATCAAGCAACGGAAGGTCTAGAAAAGCAGTATCCAGACTTTGCGGCACTCATGCAGGAATTCCACGATGGCATCTTGCTCTTTAAGGTAGAAGAGCAAGAAGTGTGGAGCAAACTCAGGTTCGATACCATTGACGCACGCACCTACTTTGATAGCACGCGCTCGCGTTGGATGACAGAGCCACGGTATGTGCTCACAGAGATCTATGTGATCAACGAGTCTCTCGCCAATGATCTACGCGGACGTATTGCCAAGGGCGAAGACATTTCAACTCTTGCGATGCAATTCACAGAACGCGATGCAATGCGCGAGAAGAGCGGCCTTACCGGACCACTGTCCGCGAAGACCAACAAGCTTGCCGAAAAGGTGCGCGATATGAACTTGATGCAAGGCAGCATTGCCGGACCATTTGCGATTGACAAGGGCTATGCCATCGTTCGCCTTGAACGCATTGAGCAACCACGTCAGAAAATGTTTGATGAGGCGATCACAGAAATGGCACCCTCGTATCAAGATCAGCTGCAGAAGCGCCTGCAAGAACAGTGGCTATCGCGCGTTCGCGTCAATCACGCTGTCAAAGTTGATACGGCCAACATCAATCGCATTTGGACCAAGTAATGCGCAAAACAATCTCCACTGCCTTTCTCCTTGCCGCCATCCTTTCAGGTGGTGCGATGCATGTGCTTGCACAAGACGGTGCATCAATGGAGAAGATCGTCGCCGTTGTAGGGAAGGACATCATCCTGAAGTCCGACGTCGATGGGCAGGTGCAGATATTCACGCAACAGAACCCTACTGCCAAATCGAATGATACGGAGCTACGGCAGAAGGTGCTCGACATGCTGATCAACGAGCGCTTGATTGTCACGAAGGCCACCGAAGACTCCATTGATGTGACGGACGAAGAGGTGACGCAGCAGATGGAGTATCAGATCTCGATGTTGGCGCAGCAGTTTGGATCGGAGCAACGCATCGAACAAGTGTATGGTATGTCGATGGCCCGCATCCGCCGCGAGTTTCGCGACGAGATCCGTAAACAGTTGTTGGGTCAGAAAATGCGTCAACAAAAGTTCGCCAACGTGAAGGCGAACCGTGTAGACGTAGAAGGTTTTTACGATCGGTACAAAGACTCGTTGAAGGCCATTCCGCCGCGTGTGCAGCTTGCTCACATTGTGAAGTATATCAAGCCTTCCGACACACAGAAGAAGGAAGCACTCGAGTTGTCGAAGCGCATTCGCGACTCTGTAATCGCCGGTGGTTCGTTTGGAGATTTCGCACGTCGCTACAGTGCAGACCCTGGTACTGCACAACATGGTGGCGACCTTGGCTTTGTTGAGAAGGGCAAACTCATGCCCTCCTATGAGTCCGCCGCTTTTGCACTTCAGCCAGGAGAGATATCTCAGCCTGTCGAAACGCCTTTTGGTTTTCACGTGATACAGCTCATCGAGAAAACGCCTACCACGATTAACACGAGACATGTACTTCTTCGTGTAGGCCAGACGGAGGACGACAAGAAAAAGGCAAGTGACTTCTTGCTCGACCTCAAAACTCGAGTAGAGAACGGCGCATCATTTGAAGAACTTGCAAAGCAGTATTCCGAAGAGAAGGAAACGCAAGGCTTTGGTGGCGCTATGGGTGACATCGAGATCGCACGTCTACCGGACGAAATGCGCACCATCGTCACGGAGATGAATGATGGCGGAGTAAGCGCACCGCTGCCATACGCAGCAGACCCAACGAAGCCAGGCTTCCACATCCTGTATCGGAAGCGCATCATCATCGAACACAAGCCTACGCTTGAAGAAGATTACAAGGTTATCGAGCAATTGGCTACGGCAGAGAAGACGCGTCGGTTAGAAGCCGAATGGATCCAGGATCTTCGAAAGACGATGTATTGGGAGATTCGGAACTAAGCGCATTACCAGCTCTTCGAGATCGTTCCGCGGAAGATCACTTCCTTGTACGAACCACCTAATACAGGTGGCGTAACTAATTCATTGAAGATGTTGCGCTCAACGCGCAGATCAATCACCGCGAATTCGCCTAGCGGCAACGACGTAGCAAGAAAGAAACCAGCGCGCGTGCCGTTTAGTGCATCGAACGCAAGATTAAGTCCTGCGCTATTGCTCCACGTTTCCAGTGCCATGTAGCTACCGCTGAAGTCAACCGTTACGATGTCGTTCGCTGCCTGTGCTGTTGCATTCTGCGTGATGTAACCAAGTCCGGCCGTGAGACTGAGTGGGAAGACGAAGCCAATCGTCTGCGTTCCGTTGATCTGCAACACACTGTAGTCTGCAACATTCTTGCGCGTGATGCTCGACTGATATCCAACAGACAGACCGCTATTCGCACTCAGATCTCCAATGCGATACGCATAACCCGAAGAAGCATTGAGTAAGGTGGCATGGTTGCTGAGTTGATACAACGTATCGGTGGCGTTGTTCTCTTGCACATACGGAGAGTACGACACGCGCAAGAACGGAAGCTTTCGGATGTTCAATCCAATAGTTGCGCCAAGCGACGTAAGAGTAGACGTGCTGCGCTTAAACGGAATCAGATTGTCGCGATCTCTGCGGTAGAAAAGTCCTGCGGTGAATTGTCGACTAAAGAACGACTGGTCCACTCGCACATCGTAACGGAACAAATCTGTACGAAGATTAGGTGCCCCCATAGATCTATAGCCTGAGCCAATTCGTCGCACAGACGCGTTGAATTTTGTACCAGTACTTCGAACGTTCACAACAGTTTGGGCCGTTGCGGCCCAATCGAAGTACGACGAAACATTTGAGTCGACTGCAGTCAATAGAAACGGCGGAACGGAACTAGAGTTAAACTGCGGGGCGTTCAAATCGCTGACGGTGAGCGACGCGTTCGCTTCAGCTTGCAACGTCCAGATGCCCGGAATTGGGTCGACCTTGAAGTCGAGTCCACCCACCATGTTCTTCTGTGGAGCCAGCGCTGAGTTCGTATCCGAGAACGAAATGCTACTCTTATCATCCACGCCATACATTCCCGTGATGTAGACATGTTCTCCATCTCTGCGTCCAACGCCGATCTTTGCGCTATAGATATCACGCCCGTAGTAAGACTGATCGTATGACTGATACAACCCGGAGTCTGTTCGTACGGTGTCTAGGCGTAGGAGCGGTCGCTGCGTGGTGCCCTCTGCGAGATGGATATAGAACCAACCCGGATTCCACTCCAAACTCGCGCCCGTAAGTCGTACGCCGCTGATCGTGAGCGGAGAGAAAATCGGGAACACCGTACCAACGCCGATTGTGGGGAAGTGCGACATCACTTCTTCGACGTCCGACATCAGCCCGAGTCCCTGAAGAGCGTCTGTATAGTTCGTGATATCGTTGCCCGACACATCACGCATCGCTTCCAATTGATGCATGGATTCGAGCTCTTTAAATCGTTCGGGGTCTGCGTTCTTCAGAGAGTCTTTGACGGTGTCGTAGTTCTGCAACAACTCACCAAACTCACTCCGTGCATAGTCTTCGAGCGCCTTCGTTGCACGTGCTGTAACGATGCGTTTCACTTCGTCTGGATTCAAGGTAAACGAGAATGCGTTGATCTCTTGTTGCAGTCCTTGTTGCTCGCTCGATAGCAACAGGTTCACCGTAAGTGGTACGCCATAGAAGCTCACGGTTGGATTCATTTCCATGCGCCATAGGTCTGCAGGGCGCTGACTAAACGACCCTTGTCTGTTCGCAGATTGGCCATACAACCGGTACCCGCCGGTGACGGTGACAGGCGCCGCGCCCTTTGCACTTCCTAGTTGAAAGAAGTCTTGTGAATGCACGACCGTGCCTCCGGCGCAAAGCACGAGAAGGACGAACCAGTATGCAATGATCGAATGACGCAGAGAAACAACAATCATGGGGCAGCGAGTTTTTCTACACGAGTAGGACCAAGTGGCAGATCGAGAAGTGACGTGGTCAAGGATTCTGTGCTTCCATCGCCAAGCTGACCGTAGGCATCATCACCCCACGTCCACAAACTTCCATCGGTACGAACGGCAAGAGCATGTGCCCCGCCCCCTTCAATTCCTTGCACACCATCGATGCGTCCGACTTTCGTTGGAACGTACCGACAGATTCGCGTGCCATCGCCAAGTGTGCCGAGCACGTTGTTACCCCAGGCCCACACATTTCCGAGCGAATCCACGGCAAGCGAGAACGTGCTCCCGGCAGAGATGGCGCGAATGGAGGAAGGGAGACCGGCAACGTACACTGGTTTGTATGAGTCCTTCGTTGTTCCATCGCCAAGCTGCCCGCTCGCGTTGCCACCAAGAGTAAAGACGCGGCCTTGCAAGTCAAGGATCATCGTATGGAAGTCTCCGCACGAGATGGCCTTTGCACGCAACCGTCCGTCCTTGATCATTGAGGTGCCACCGCCTGGAAGCTGCACAGGTACTGGCATGTAGGCGAGATCTGGGTCGATGCCGATTTGTCCGTAACTATTGTTACCCCACAAATAGACGAGTCCGGATTTCCCTACCGCCCCAGAGTGCGCTGCACCACACGATACCTGCACCATCGGTTCTTTGAAGAGTGTATTCTTTACAGGCTCGTTCGGATGCCAAACGCTGGCTACTTGTCCAGTTGTAGGATTCAACACGAACGTCCATAGCAGTCCTGCTTCTCCCGACCGATTATAGCCCCACGAATAAAGCTCACCATTCTTCGTAATGGCCGCAGAGTTACGCATTCCGGTGCTCACTTGCACGCAGTTCAACAAGTTCACGGCTGTCGGATCTGCATGATCTGCGTAGTCGCTCGTACCAAGCTGACCGTAGTCGTTCAGTCCCCACGATTGTACTTTTCCATCCTTCGTACTCACGATGGAGTGCGACATACCCGCGGCAATCGAATTCAATTCCTTGATCTCGATATGCACTGGCTCCGGCACGATAGACGGTGATCCCTTTTGAACGCGTTTGTTGTCGTTACTTCCCCATCCCCACAACGTGTTCTTTACGTTCAAGGCCGTAAGCGCGAACTTCGAAATCGCCTGCGTGTATTCGGGCGCCATGCTCAACGTCATCAAGTCAAAGTTTCCATCAGACTCAGAAGTTGGAGCCGACGCGAGCGTGGCCTTTGTGGCCGTAAGCGACCTACCTTTCGTCATCACACTCATGTCTGTGATCATCACGCCGTCAGAAAGCGAAACCCGCTTATCCCGTAGCGCTGATACGTCGTTCGTAAACTGTGTGCGCGTTTTTGCAGGAGGTTTCTCTTCTGGCGTTACAGCAAGCGAGTGGCGTTCTCCTGCGGCCATGATCATGACTGGCAGCTTCACCGTGTCTTTCCGTTCGGCGTCAAAGAACAGGAACTTATCGACGTTCACGTGTGCCAATTTCGACTGATCAATAATCAACACGCGGGCCGATCGGTTCACATACTTCGTAAGGTCCCACTCAAAAGCGACAAGCCGATCGGATGTTGACGACTTCTTCGTGCGGTCTTCCGCTCTGCCGGTGCTGAATGCCACGTAGTATTCACGCTCGATGCCCGGCACTTTCCTTGTTTCAAGTTTCAGAGTGTCTTTGGCGAGCTTCTCAATCAAGAACTCAACAGCACATGATCTGTCGTTGGCACCACCATACAGAAAACTCACGGTAGTGTTCTTCAATTGGAATTCTTCGGAGACGGCTTGCCCGAGTGCTGCCTCTCCAAGACCCGGTGCGAACGACGTTACCCACCAATCGATGTGGTGACCGAGATTTCCAAAGACAGGGTGCGGGCCTTTCTGTGGTTGCGAATACATTGCATCGCCACTCACAATCCAGCACGCCATTGAACCCACTTCAAAATCCCAATTCTCTCCCGGACACGATGGCGTTACCGGGAAGAAGGTGCCCCCTGCCGCAGTGATCTTTGCTCCTACTTCATCATCCTTCGGCACTTCCATCGGCTGATACGTGAACCACCATATCTCGCTTTCACCGAGCACAACGGGCAGTCGCGTGGCATTCTCGATCGACGAGACCATCCACGCATACTTGTGCTTGACTTCAAAAGCGCGAGAAGAAACCGGGTATTGGAACACCGTTCTGTTCAGTGACTGCACAGACATGAAGGCGGGGTTGCGCTGCATCGCATCGAAGGGCGTTTGATTCGCAAACACCTCTACAATCTTGAGCGTATAGGTAATGCGTTGTTGTGGGGATGGTGGCACGGACGGCATCCAGGAAAACACCGGCAGTCTGTCCATCACCTCCGACTCATCGGGTGGCGCAATCAGGATAGGAATCGTAAGTCGATTAATGGTCACGAACTTACAGTCACGTCCAACGATCTGCTCATTCTCTGCCAACAGCGCCTCTACACATATTGTGTAGTCGCCTGTTGGCATGAGGCCTGTGCGAAGGAGAGCGTCTTGGTAGGTTTTGTTCGACTCGTTGACCTTGATTGGCTGCACGATGGAGCCCGTCACGACAGTCCTCCCTGGAGGGACCTCGAAGATCCTCGTGTCCACGTCTGCAATAATCCCATCCGGAATCGATGTTTCCTCTGCCGTGCCATGCAGCATGATCCGCACCGGCTTCCCTGAACGATTGTTGAGTTCTACTTTCCAGAAATCCGCTACGCGTAGTTGATTGGGCGGAGGTTGCGTAAGCTTCACGTCCACTACATCCTGAGAAAGCACAGGAAGTGTTAGAAAAGCCGCAAGGGCGGCAAGGATGAGTGCGCGACGGTAAAAGAGCGCACGTGCAAACAGCGTCGGCATGACGCACCTCACGATGTTTTTTTTTAAACCCGGTCAAACATAGTGAAGAAAATGAGCAATCGTTCTTGATATTTGCCGCCGGTGCTTTTCACCATTACTTGAGGGCAGGGAGATGAGGCGACATGCTTTGCGCGTTTCCGCGCTTCGATCACAGCAGGTGCCGCGAATCCCAGTCGATCCACGGACGCCACAAGACGTTTTGTCCGCGCCATCGAACTTTGCGCTGTCTCGCAGACAGGCACTGGGGTTAGCTGGAATTCTCGCCGTTACTGCGGCACCACTTGCCGGTGCCGTGGAGTCTGCACTGTCTCAAACCTTCACCGTGAAACGACGTGGCACTCGCATCGCGTTCTTGGTAGCAGGCATTGAGCGATGGGTTATCGATCCGCAGCAGTTCGACGGCAATCCGACCGTCACCTATGCGAGCACCAAGGACAAAACACTCGTTACTCTGCACGACGCAACCTATCCTGGTACGAACGTCCGTGCTGATATGGTGGCGACCATCGATCTCGGCGCTACGCCATCAATCTCGATCCATTTTGTCAAGCTGGACGTCAGTGTCAAGGCCGCCTTCGTGCCATGGCTTCTGGACCGTGTTGTTGCAGTTGGCACGGCATCGTTGCATCACACCTTCCAATGCGGTGAAGCCGGTGCAGAAGTTTCTGCCGACAAGCGCACCGCCGATGCCGTTTCGTTCCGGCCTATGTGGGCGCTTACGCTGAGCGGTCGTACAACCACGCGCCTTTCCGCCCTTACCCTTCCCTCGCAATCCGTTACCATTTCGTTACTCGCCAAGGATGCACCAACACTCTTCACCAAGGCAGCCGTGCGGAGATCGCTGTTGCGAATCTCGCGTGGCACCAATGAGTGGGACACACCACTTGCATTGTCGGGAGCAGAGCGTTGGTCGTTTGATGTACGTGGTGATGCGTTTTCGACGGTGAGCGTCGAGAGCGCAAGTGACGGCCGATGCGCCGTGTTGCTCGAAGGCGCAACGGATGGCGCCGTACGTTTGTCGGCACGCGACAACGATGTGTTCATGCCACTACGCAATGCGCGTTATGCGTGGACGCGCACGGAAGAAGGACTACACGAGGCCTTCGTTGCACGGTACTCAACAACACCGTTCTGGCATTCTGTTGCTGGATTCTCGATGGAGCTGGGCGACCGGGAAGCGTTGCCACCACTCGAAATAGTGAGTACGAACGGTCGCGTAGACAAACTCAACATCGCTCCTGCGCTCTTGCGCTATGCTGTGCCCGTAGACGGTGCGGTTACCGAACCCACCGTTGCACATGGCGCTGCACAGTGTGCGTTCCTTACTGCAGATGTTCGTGCGAGTGCACTCCCTAAGCCGAACTTCCACATGGTGGGCGTGAACGTAGACGCTCCGCAAGACTTCAATGTGAAGTCGCTTAAAATGCAAGACCTCAAAGGAGACCCACCTACCTTTAGTGTGAAAAAGAAGGAGGCAAGGTGGCTGTTGTCGGATGCAAAACTGATTACGCCCGCGTCCATGCGAGTGTCGGTGATACGGCCGGACGACTTGCTCGTACTGAC
>JBBRES010000095.1:0-9618 GCA_038202665.1 Kapaibacterium sp. (SeqCode)
ATACGTTTCGTCCACGACGGTTGTTCACGCATGAACACCGCCATGATCACAAGCACAAAGGCGGGAGACAAGGCATAGGCCAACGCAGCATTGGGTGCAGAACCCAACTGCACACCCCACACAAAGAGCAACTGATTCAACGGAATGTTCAACAATCCGAGAAGGAGGATGGGGATTCGGTCTTCAACATCAATGCGCTTGATGTGACGTCGACGAATAATCATCCACGAGCCGTAGAAGATGCACGAGAAGAATGCGCGCAGCAGAACAACCATCGTCGGATGCAGGGTATGCGTAACGCTCTTTGCTACAATGTGTGTGCTTGCAGCGATCAACTGCTGAAAGAACATCAATAGGTACACAGTACGGCCTCTTCCTGACGCTCATACGAGAACAGCTTTGATGCCGCCTTCAGCGACGGGCGGAAGTATTCTTTGTCGAGAGCCCGCTCGATTGCGCCCGCAATATCAGCTGGTACCGGCGGTGCCTGCACAGACTCGCCAAGCCGATACCGCAACACAAACTTCCGCATCGCCGGTAGGTCCGTTACAACAACCGGAATCTGCGCCATGATGTATTCGAAGAGCTTATTGGGCAGCGCATACTCATAGCTTTTCGAAATCGGTTCGATGAGGCATAGCCCCACGTCGGCGCTGCACGTCCATGCATGCAGCTCGTCATAATCGATGGCGCCAAGCCAATGCACGCGATCGGCAACATCCGTTGCACGAGCCAACGTTGTGAGTTCTTCGCGTGCAGGTCCATCTCCGATCACACAGAAATGGACGCGCGGAAGCATTGGCAATGCAGCGATAACTGGCCCGATACCACGTCCGTGATGCAGGACGCCCTGATACAACACCACGGGCGATGACGCTGGAATATGGCAGGTATCTCGAAGCTTGCTCGACATTATGTGCTCTCGAAATGGGGGCACATTCAACAGCACCGTTGGCAAGGCGGCAAGGTGATAGCGTTGTTGCATGATCTCGGCGTCGAGCTCTCCACTTACCGTTACCAGCGTCGCATGCTTGATCAGCAGACGCTCCATCAAAGCGATAATGCGCTGCTTGATACCACGGCCTTGCAGTGGACCCAGTGCAAAATAAAATTCACGTGCGTCGTAGATCAGTCGCGCCGTACTCGAGCGCTGAAGCCGAACGGCGGCATACAGTGCGAACAAGTCCATAGCACCAATGGTTGTGGGTGCAACATCCTGTTGCCTCGCAGCAAATGCGGTAAACGAGCGCCAGCGCGCGAAAGCGCTTCCGCCTGGATCTGGCCAAGAACGAAGAGTGATGGACCCACCCGCGAGAGTAGGCGCCGCGTCGCGCTCGTGTAATGTGCCCGACGCGACAATACACACATGCCTGCCGGCACGAGCAAGGGTGCGTGCAACGAGGAGCGTACGCGCATCTCGATTCACATCGGCCAATGCGAGGAGTAGGGTCAAAGCGTCAGATGGAATGTCGACCGAAGAATACCGCGAGCATCGAAGCGTTCTTTGAACGTGATGAGGTTGTACGATGGAGTCATCGGATCTTCGGCCTTTGTGTCTTGACTCACGCCTATATCAACCCATTCATAGCCATTTTCTACAGCCCACCTACATGTTTCGTACATCACAAGGTAAATGGGGCGCAGGTGCTCGAACTCATAGCGCAGCATGTTATAGAAGCACAACACCACTTTACGATTGGCCAAAAACAAGAGCGAGCCAGCGATGGCCTCACCGTCGCAGTACACAAGGTACAAGCGGAGTTTCTCCGGCATGAGGCGATGCAACGTCAGGAGATCTTCGAGTGTGTGTGTTGGCGATACGCCATGCCGCGCTTTGTTCTCCACAAGAATCCTGTGGAACGTTGCATAGTCGTCGCTCTCTGCAATGGTGATCTTGCCTTCTCGTAAGATCTTGTGAATGCTCTTGCGTGCAGTTGGATCGAACGATGCCAGAAAATCTTTGCCATGCTTCAAATCGATGGCATGTGAGATGTAGTGCAATTCGAAATCGGCCTTGCGGTAGAGCATGGCGTATTCGAGGTGCTGACTGTAATTCAACGTGTAGATAAGCGGAGGTGGAATCAGGTATGCATTCTTAAACCCTGATTCTCGTGCATACGAGACAAAAGCGTCTACAATGTGCTCCGACCTCTCGTACGATGTGTCTTCTGTAGCGATCGAACCATAGGATGCGCCAACGGGTGACCAAAGATCGCCCTCGGCGTTCACGCCCGCCGGAAGCACACCAACGAGCTTCCCTTCCTCTCTGAACATCAGATGATGGAAGTTCCACTTCCCGCTGGGATGGTAGTCTAGGAAACGCTGAAGATGAAACATCGTTCCGTTGTTGGAACGCTCCACAAAGGAGTCCCATTCTTCTCGGTCCTGGGGGCTATAACGATGGATGGTGATCGACATAATGCGTCTTAAGTAGGAACGTCAAATCTACACACAAAGCATTTGGCAACGAATGTTCGACATCATTCGTGCACGTAGTATCTTTGCCCCTGTTCACAGTTTCGTTTCATTTCACAGCGTGGGGTCTAGTATGAAGAGATGTATTCTCGTGTTCGCAATGGTTCTGCTTGGCGTTGGTGTGTCAAGCGCCCAGAGCCCAGACAGAGTGTTCGGCTTTGGTATAACGGCTGGTCAAGCGTTGGGTGGGCATGTTCTCTATGCTGTCTCTCCAGCAATACATGTTGGAACTGGGTTTGGACTTGCCCTCCAATCTCAAGGCGGATCGAGCTCCAATCAAGTCTACCTCGCACCTTATGCGAAGTTCTTGTTCTCGGGCTCGAAAGAATTCAAGCCGTTTGTTCTTGGCCAATTCATGCTCTCGTCCGGTGGCTCTGGCGAAAACACTTCTACGAGTACGGCTCTGAACTTTGCCGTTGGTGGTGAGTACTTTATCACTCCTCGCTTTGGTATTCAAGGCATGTTTAACGTAATTCAAATTGGTCTGAGTCCGAGCTCTACCGCCTTTGGTTTGCTCACGCCAGCCGTTGGCGTTGAATGGTTCTTGGATTAATTCTCCACGACAAGTCCACGGCGCTTCATCTCTAGGTGAAGCGCCGTTTTTTTTATGACGATTGCCATTGTACGCACAGATAGACTCGGCGACATGATCTTAACGCTCCCCATGATTGGAGCGATTCGATCTCGGATGCCCGACGCCCGCATCGTTCTGTATACCAAGCGGTATGTGGAACCGATCATCCGCGCTGTTGCAGGTATAGATAGCGTTGTCTACATAGACGACGTGGGAGTAGACGTAGCGGAGTCTCTCCGACATGAACACATCGATGCGATCTTCTTTCCACGTCCGCGTCTTTCGGAGGCGTGGCTTGCCTTCAAAGCCGGCATTCCACAACGCATCGGATCTGCCTACCGGTGGTATTCGATGCTGTTCACCACAAAGGTGCGCGATCATCGCAGCAGTGCCGAGCATCACGAGGCTGAGTACAACGTGCGCATGATTGAAGCCGCCTTCCACCTTGCCGCCCTACCAGTGGCACTGCCGACGTTGCAACTATCTCTCCCAGCGACGCACACCGATCGCCAACCATACTTCATCGTGCACCCAGGCTCGGGCGGAAGTGCACGTGATTGGCCCGCAGAGCGGTTTGGTGCGGCCGCACGAGAGATCGCAGATCAAACGGGGTGGACGCCCGTGATCACGGGCATTCAATCTGAGATGTCATTGTGTGAGACAGTCCAACGTGCATGTCCCACAGCGCAGAACATGTGCGGATCTATGGATTTGGCGGCAACAATGTCGTTGATTGCATCGGCCGAAGTACTCATCGCGAATTCAACAGGCATCCTGCATGCGGCAGCGGCGTTGGATGTTGCTGTTGTGGGATTGTATCCGCATACGGCGGCGATGTCGCAGTATCGTTGGGGACCGTATACCGGTAGAGCAGTTGTGCTGGAGAGCGACGAGACAGACAACATGGAAACGATTGACGTTAGTGCTGTTGTGCACGCAGCACATCGCGCACACGCTCTGCATCCTGCGCCGTATCTACGGCCAGAAAAAGTTGTTCCGTTTCTACGCAGGTAAACCGGGCACCATCTTCCAACAAACGCAGTTGCTCCAAGAGCTCCGCACGTTCTAGCAGTGAAGGAGGAAGAGAGACATGTCTGTGCAAGGCCGGTAGCGTATAGGCATAGATACCAATGTGCTTCCAGTACGTATGCGCTGTGTGCCACGTTGTACCATCAACTTCGTTGCGCATGTGGGGAATAGGAGACCGCGAGAAATACAGTGCATTGTTCGACGAGTCCACCACTACTTTCACGACCGACGCACTTGCGAGCTCTTCTGCAAAAAGTATTCTACTCATTGCCGTTGCAACGTCTGCACCACTCGAGCGCAGCGCTTGCACAAGATGGGTAATCACATTGGGCGATAACAGTGGCTCGTCGCCCTGAATGTTCACCACCACATCTGGTCGAAGACGCAATTGGCGTATCAACGCATCGCACCTATCGGTACCACTGATGAGTTCTTCTGAGGTCAGGTATGCTTCGGCGCCAATTCGCTGCGCCTCTGCGATTACGCGCTCGTCTTCTGTGGCAATGATAACGCGGTCAAGGAGCGTACATGCCGATGCGGCTCTCCATACGCGTTCGATCATACTCTGTCCGCACAGATCAAGAAGCGGCTTCCCTGGGAGTCTCGTCGATGCATACCGAGCAGGGATTACGCCGATGATCATGAACCAAGCACCTTCGGCACTTTGAAGAATGCTTCGTTTTTCTTGGGTGCATTGGCAAGTGCCTGCTCCGTGGTCAGACATTCCCCTACCACGTCGGCACGCATAACATTCGTTGCATCGCCCACATGAGCCATGGGCTCTACGCCGCTCATGTCTAGAGCATTGATCGCTCCAACATAGGCAACGATGTTCTCGAATTGCTCACCAAAGGCGGCAAGTTCCTGTTCAGAAAATCGCAGGCGTGCGAGCTCTGCAATGCGGGATAGTTCAGCGGTTGTCATGTGCAAAGATACGTTGTTCAAGAACGGCATGCAGTGCGTTCATCGCTATGAGTTGCTCGGCCTTGCTTGCACCCTTCGGAATCGAGATAGGTGCGTCAACCGTGAGCGATACCACGCCAGGACGGATACGCATGCCCTGCGCAGGGAGGATGGCGGGCGTGCCAACCAAGGTAACGGGGACGATTTGCCGACCGCTCCGTGCGGCCAACGAAAACGCACCACGCTTGAATGCACCGAGTGCACCCGTCTCGCTTCTGGTTCCTTCGGGAAAAATCAGTACACTTGCACCAGTACTCATTGTGGCTACGGTCTGCTCGATCTTTGCAAATGCTTCTCTTGAGTCACCCCGGTCTACCGCAATGAACGGAGACATACGCAAACACCATCCAAACACAGGAATGCGCCCGAGCTCTTCCTTATACATGATGCGAATGTTGTCTGGGAGGGTGGCAAGGAGGACGGGAATGTCGAAGAGACTACTGTGATTCGCACAGTACACGTATCGGTCTGTTGCAGTAAGGTGTTCAAATCCTTCGCTTACCACGCGTACACCGGCAATGCGAAGCAGGAGTCTCGACCACGAACGCGCATAGAGATAGTACACCGTTCGGTCGCGGAACAAAACCATGTGAATCATCACTCCAAGGGCAAATGCAATTGTGACGATGGCAATTGCAAGCATACTCAACCAAGAACGCATCACTCAGGTATCTTTAGGAATTCAAACATGAACCGTATCCTCCTTCTCATTGCTATCGTCTTGTGCATGTGCTCGTCAGCAACCGCTCAGGATTCCACTCACACTCAAGGGTCACTCGGCCTTCAAGCCGGTCTTATGTCCGGCGCCGGCATCTCTGGTAGAGTTCAGTTCACCAACGGTCTGGCTCTCGAAGCCACTGCATTCTTCATTTCCTTCGGCAACGTGTGGTACAATATAGGCGGTGAGGTGCAGTATACATTGAACGATGAGCACGAGAGCCGCCTCTACGCTCTTGCCGGTGCTGGGTATTACAGAAATGACAATGATTCCGGCTCCAATGAATTCACGTCACCCACGCGAGTAGGTATTGGCGTTGGGTATGAATGGATCCTTAACAAAAGAATGTCGCTCGGAATTGAACTGCCGTTTACGATGTTTATTGGCGACGCGATTCGCGTCTATCCTATTCCTCAACTTCAATTCATGTATTTTCTGTAATGAGTTCATCGAAGTCTCTTCAAGACCTTGCCTCCCTCCTTGGCACCCCTTCACCGTCGACTCCAGAGAAGAAGGATGCCACGACGAAACGACTCGGTTACGACGGCAAGCCCATGATGATCAAGGTGCGCAAGGAATCGCGACGTGGAAAGACCGTCACGTCGATTACCGGATTCCAGAGTCATCCCAAAGATCTTCATACAATGCTTTCTACGTTTAAGTCGAAGTTTGGGACGGGCGGCTCAGTGCTCGACAACGCCATCGAAATCCAAGGCGATCATTCATCGAAGGTGATTGAATTCCTCAAGACGGAAGGGTATAACGTTAAGGGATGAAGGCAAAGGCGGCAGGGTTGAGGCCGACGTTCGCTCGTTCTACAACAACGCCGCGTTCGTCTATCGCAAAGGCCTCGCCATCGATGACGTAGTTGCGTGCATTGCCAATCCATACTCGTTTTGTTGATGGCTGATAGGCAAGGGAATACCACTGATCAGTATTCGAAGATGCGTGCGTGAACAGTCGTGTAGATGTTACTGATGCCACGTCAATCTGATCCACGCCGTTCTTGTGCAGCACGAAACAACGTCCCGTGAGTGGGTCTACGTCGATGGACGAGATCCACGTGAACGCCCACCGCGCAATCACTTCGAGCGTTCGTGCATGAATACATACTACGCCACCAATCGAGTCTTTCTTTGACGGTAGATCTCGATAGGCAGCCCACACAACATTTCGCGATTCATCCGCGCGCAGAATTCCAACGTTAGGAAGTCCATCTATTGTGCCGATGGATGTGAGATCGGTAGTAGAAAGCACGGCAATCGTGCCGGCACCAGGCTCTGTAGCTCGAAGGTCGCCAAAGCCAGAGTTGCCAACGAAGAGTCGACCGTTGATGGCAGCACATCCGTCGGGCGCAGGACCCACATGGACGCCCGACGTGGTTACTTTTAGCGTTCGCAGATTGAACTCTGTGATGGAATCGTCGTTCACGTTTGTGCAATAGCCGATGCTGTCGTTTGCAATCGTCACGCTTCTCGGCTGTTGCGATGTGGGGAGCCGGATACGACCAAGCCATGTTCCGGTAGACATGCGCACAACTTCTATCGAATGCGATGTGGCAACAGCAATAAACATCGTATCGCCATGCACAGCCACGTCACCGGCCGTATCACCCAAGCGCTGCAACGGATCGTTCGCCTGCAATACATCGCGAACGGCAAGCAACTGCGACGGATCCACGTAGGAAAGGACACTGTTGTCCTGTCGCCACAAGCCCTCGCAGACAACATACACCCCGCCCGTTCTCGGCTGCACCGCCGTTGGATTCTCTGGTGCTGTTGGTGTATGCACACAACTGGCAAGCACAATGCAAACACACGTCAAAAGCAGTGTTTTCATCGCAGCACCTTTCGGGTCACGAGCATCGTTGCACTTCGAATCTGGACAATCGAACATCCGAGTGGGAGTACGTTCATCGAGATCACAAACGTGCCTGCACCAAGGTGCTCTTCCCATACAAGCGTGCCGTCGGTGCGATACGCAGCAAGAGCGGCGCCACCACGTCTGGCGTCTGCATCGCTCACGCTAACGTGCAGCATGTGCTGTCGCTCTTCGTAGTTGAGTGTTGTATGCATGGCAGACTCTACGGTATGAAGTCCCAATACTGCATCGAGATCGAACCCCGTAAGCGAAGGGTCGTAGAGTGGATTGGATGGATAATTCATGAGCAAGGGCGTCACATCGGTGATACGCACATAGCGAATACTATCCACGCCAATTGCTGCAAGATCGAAGGCGTCGCCGCCGCTCACTGACGGATTCCATGGGTCTTGTTCGCCATTTGTTGGCGACACTCCAGCACAACCTGCAAACGTGGTGGAGTCGAATGGAAACGACGTCCAATGCACACCATCGCTACTGACGTCTACACGTCCTGGCTCTGCAAAAAGCTTTGTTGCATTCACACGAAAAGCATTCTCGAACACGGTGAAGTCAGCACCCGGTCCGTCCACAACGAGTGCACCCTTCCACCCTACCACGATCACTCCATTGAGTCCGATACTGCATACATCGCGTGGGTCTGTTGCTTGCACGTCCTGACGTGCGACGGTTGCAGGCAGACCCAAAACATTCGCCGGGAAAACGGCCGGACCTTGTCCGGAATTCTGTCCACTGCCCGGCATCAACGCAAACACCGTATCGATGGTCGCACGGCCCCACTGTGCAGACGTTGTCTGTACGCACATGCACATCATGGCTATGGTGAGCACGGTTCTCATAGCGACACGTTCGTGAGTACTCGAAACATTCTTCCAGGCATCGGATAGCCACGAATGATGGCGTAGTCTTCGTTCAAGAGATTGTCTACCGACAGCCGCACATCAATGCGCATGGCGCTCGAGCGAGCCTGAGCTCCTACATACACACCTATCACCGTAAACGGTTGAATGATTGTTGCGTACTGTGCGCCGGGCAGACCGTATCGATAACTCGTGTAGGACCACGTTGTGCCAAGCATGAGCACGTCTGCTTTCCAGTGAACGCCGCCATTGAAGAGCTCTTGAGGGATGTAGGGCAGCAAGGTTCCGTCGAGTCCGGATCTGCCGGACCGATCGCGAGCCTCTTGCCTTGTGTAGGAGGCATGAATGGTAAGTCGATCGTCAAAATGCATGGCGCGCACACCAACTTCGACGCCGGTTGTTGTTGCTTGTCCAACATTCTGTGCGCTCCACGAGACCGGACTCGTTGGCACGGAGATGATCTGGTTGTGCGTGTTTGCATTGAAGGCAGACACATCACAAACCAGCCATGGAAGCGGTCGAATCGAACACCCTGCATCGAGCATCACTGCACGTTCTGGCTGAAGCGTCGACGTACCGTAATTCAGATAGTACAACTCTGTAAAGGACGGCGGACGGAAATTATACGATGCAGAGGAGCGCACATCAAGCCACGATGTTGCGCTCCACCGAGCGGCCACGAGCGGCGATACGGCAGAACCAGCATCAGATATTGCATCATAGCGCAGGCCCCCTTCCGCCATCAAACCCTCCGTCACATTCCATTGCCAATGTCCACTCACCGCGGCCTGCCTGCGTTGCACTAACTCCGGCACTTCTGGCTGAAGCGTTGCACCGCGCAGATCTGCAAAGGATACATCCATGCGGTACACCTGTACGAGGTCTGCCGTTGCAGTACGAAGAGCAATTCCGGAAGCCACATCACGCAGGATGAATCGTTCGTTCAACCCGTTGCGCCCAAGAATCGTTGCGTCGGGATCTACATACTGTTGATCCCAATACCGTGTACCAAGCGTGAATTGTAAATCTGTGGTTGACGAAAGTGGGATGCGACCATTCATGCCTCCGATTATATCGGCGTCCGACATGCGCGCACGAGCATTCGTCGTATTTCCTTG
>JBBRES010000096.1:0-9605 GCA_038202665.1 Kapaibacterium sp. (SeqCode)
TCGGCTGGAGGGTGGCAAGGTGTTGATCACCGATGCAGGTTATGGTACCGTCACGTCGCAAACCATCGTCGAGAATTATCCCAATCCGTTCAAGGAGAGCACAACGTTCACCTACACGGTTGGGGAAACAACGGATGTGTCGTTCGCAGTGTTTGACATCTATGGCCGACAGTACATGACAACCGAAGCGGAGTCCAGAACTCCCGGCACGTATTCATTTACGTTTGCACCACCCATTTGGGAGTTTGCAAGCGGTACGTTTGTTTTGGAGATGAAGACGAATAATGGTGCAGTGTTCCACTCATTTGTGCGTATGAAATAAATGAGATCACTGCGTCGATCCCTTCTTCTCCTTGCGGCCCTGCTCCTTACCGTTGCATCATCGGTTGCGCGCGACCCGCAATACTTTGTCAAGAATTCCGAAGGCAAGGAATTCTGGCTGTGCTTCATGAAGAACTTCAGAGAGAACAACACGAATGCGCCGGCAAATCGGCCGGACCAATTAAAGTTGCAACTCTTTATCACGTCCGGGCAAGACGCCAACGTGCGCATTCAAATCGAAGAGATCGACTATGATCTGTCGATCAAGGTGCAAGGCAATACTGTTGTGAACGTTCAACTTCCTGCACGTGCGCAGCTCAAGAGCATCGAGCAAGTAGAGCGACTGGCCGTGCACGTTACGGCCGATACGAATATCAGCGTGTATGGCTTGAACAGCCGGTTCCAGACCACCGACACGTATCTCGGCTTGCCTACGACGGTGCTTGGTATGGAGTATCGTGCAATGGGCTATAACAAGCTCGCCGCCGATCTTGTTTCACAGATCGCCATCATCGCCACAGAAGACAGTACACAGGTAACACTCGTGCCTACGGCAACAACGGCGCATGGTTGGCCTGCAGGGCAGCCAATGAAATTCATGCTGCAAAAAGGTGATGTGTACACTGTTGCCGCTCGATTCGAATCAATCGGTCAGTGCGACCTTACGGGATCGTTGATCACGTCCGATAAGAAAATTGCCGTGTTCAGCGGACATAACTGCGCCTATGTACCAGCGAAAGTCGAAGCCTGCAATCACTTGGTAGAGCAGTTGCCTCCGGTGAGTTCATGGGGCAAGCACTTTTACTTGGGTCAGTTGAAGGAGCGCTCGAAGTACACCTATCGCGTCGTTGCCTCCGAGAATGGCACACGAGTGTTTGAAAATTCCAAGATGGTTGCGCAGTTGCGTGCAGGAGAGTTCTACGAGAACATCAACGTGTTGCAGCATCTGCAAGTAATTGCTGATAAGCCAGTGCTTGTTGCGCAGTTCGCACAGGGATTCAAGAACGGCGATAGTGTTGGAGATCCGATGATGATCTTCGTGTCGCCCACACAACAATTCCTCAACGAATACCGGTTTGCAACGCCAATCAATGGCGATTGGCATCATTACATCAATGTTGTGGCGCCAACGAATAGCATCGCCACCATACGGTTGAATGGTCGCCGGATCGATTCCACGCTCTTCGAAGTGCTTGGTGAAAGTCGGTACTCTATTGCGGCCGTGCCCATTCCCTACGGCACACACGTAATTAAGGGCGACGAAAACTTTGGACTCTATTCGTATGGTTTTGGTTTTCGAAACGATGCCTACGATGCCTATGGGAACATGGCCGGACAGTCGTTCTTTGAGCTCAACAAATACGTAGACACGCTGGCGCCAATTGCCGATGGTAAAGTGTCGAGAGACAACTACCTCTTGACTATTCGCGACGACAGAGTCTCTGACAAAGGTTTGAAGAGTGTACGCATTGACTATGCAACTGGCATCGAAACCGCCGTGCCACCGTTCCAAGAGGGAGCGCCACTCATCACACTTCGCATTTCTGCGTCGAGCTCGGGAGGTGGTCGCATGGTCTTCTCCGCAACCGACGTTGCGAACAACCGTGCCGAGTTTACTCTTTGTAAGATGTGGGACACTCGAACAGAGAGCTACGTCTATATTCTGAGCGACGGTCCCGACGCCATCTGTACCGAAGAAAGTTCGTGGTTCGCGGGAGCATTCCTCTCGCTCACGCATGCATACCATACGCCTGCTGTTGGATCGATGAGCGGACTCTCTACACCGGGAATCTTCAACGCCTCTGCCCAAGGTGCGGGAGGGTGGGGAGGCCTTGTATTGGGACGGCAGATGACGAAGGAATGGGTGCTTACAGGAAAGCTGATGCTGAATACGTTCGGTGGCGAGCTCCTTGCGCCGGACAGCATACAAAGCGCGATCTACAACGATTCGTTGAAGACGTATGTGCCGTATCAAGAAGGCACGGTGATGCGACTTACCGCCCCGTATCTCTCACTCGCGCTCGGAGCTGAATTCTATCCGATGCGTTCGTTCTATCTCTTGGGTGGAGTACAAGCGTCGCTCGCATTGAACAAGAGTGTGCATGTAGAGCGCCGCATCCTACGTCCGGGCACCGTCACGTACTCTGATGGGACCACCTCTATGCAGGTAGACCCCGAATCTCTCGATGCGGTGAATACGCTGAACGTTGGCCTGTATGGAGGCCTTGGCTACACCTATCCGATCTCGTTCTCTACGTCCGTCTTCCTTGAAGGAACCTACACCACCATCCTCAACAACATTGTGAGTGATGGTGCATGGCGCCTCGAGTATATCAGTCTATCGCTCGGTGCGCGATATCGCTGGTAGGTGTGCGTGCAGAGTACCATGGTCTTCTAAGACCTGGAGCAAAAACTTCTCTGCACCGAGTTCGGATGTGATGTGTAACATAGACTCGATTCGTTCCTTGGCCTTGTATGCCATGTTCGTACGCACTTCGATGGTATAGGCTCTATCTCGTGTGGCGCGCAATACCTCTCGAATGATGGCCACGTCGTTCTCGGTCAACGACCCAACCTCTTCAAACATGATCGGTCGAATGCCATCTTCAGCGGTTCGCAATTGTGCAAACTGTAACGACGCCTTCTTAGCAACCTTCACCACAATCGTGCCAGCAGCCAGATCTCCCAATCGTTGTCGGTCCTTCGTAACGAGGATGCAGACGAGCGCAATGGATCCTGTTGTCGCGCCAATCTCGATAAGACCCAGGAGGTATCGTATAACAAAGTTGCCAAGGTTGGCCGCTAACCCATCTCGGCGGACGACTCGAATTCCCATGGCGCGCTTACCAAGAGTCTGACCATTCATTGTAGCCTCGGCGATCAACGGATACAGGAAGGCGAGGGTGGCCGCAACAGTAGTTACAATCGTACGATTCACGAACTCGGCATCATCACCTGAAGTTAGGATCACCGCAATGAATAGAAATACGAATCCAACCGACGTTATGATGATACCATCGATAAAAATTGCGATGATGCGTTCCATGACGTCCGCTACCTCATACGTGATGACAACATTCTGTGTTGTGTCGATTGAAATGGAACTCATCTAAAACCTCTGTGCATTATGCCGTAGGAAAATCGCATTTTTGAGAAATGAGGGAAGTAACATTCGTTCGGCAACATCAAGACCGTTGGCAGGAATTCGAAAGGATCCTGTCCGATCCATCATCTGTTGCACCAGATTCGCTTGCTGAACTCTTTCTGGAGTGTACGGACGATCTTGCATTTGCGCACGCACAATATCCGAATTCCGATACTCTGCGATACCTCAATCAGCTTGCTGCAACAATACATACGAAGCTCTACAAGAACAAGTTGGAACGTCGAGATCGATGGAAGCAGTTTCTGTTCTACGATGTGCCACTGGCCATGGTGGACAGTCGGAAGGAGCTTCTGCTCTCGCTTGTCGTTCTCGTCATCCCCGTCGTTATCGGCTTCTGGTCGGGCATGACTGATGAGCGTTATACGCGTTCCATCATGGGGGATGCATATGTGAACATGACCATTGCGAACATTGCGCATGGCGATCCAATGGGCGTCTACAAGCAACAGGACGGGCTCTCGATGTTCTTTGCCATTGCGATGAACAACTGCATGGTCTGTGTCCAGACCATCGTTATAGGAGTATGCACAACGCTCGGGCCCATTGTTATGATAGCTCGAAATGGTTTCATGCTTGGGGCCTTTCATTCGCTGTTCCTCCACCATGGCGGATTCGAACGTTCCCTGTTAACGGTGTACATCCATGGTGCCATGGAGATCTCTGCTATTGTTGTTGCTGGCGCTGCCGGTATGTTGATCGGGAATGGCATCCTCTTTCCGGGCACCTTCACACGGTTGCAAGCGTTTCGCAACGGCGTCCGAAAGGGCGTGTGCGTTGGCATTGGGATCCTTCCGTTCATCATTGTTGCCGCAGTGTTTGAGAGTTGGGTCACACGATACACAGACATGCCCTTGATGTTAAACATCCTCATCATCCTTGCCACCTTCACTTCCATTGTGTGGTATGTAATTGTCTTTCCTCAACAAGTGCTAGCGAGAAAAAAATGGAACAACTCGTTACACGGCTAGATAAAGCGAGACCAGTTTCAGGGATACTGACGACGGTCTTTGACGTATTGCGACAGATCGCCCGTCCACTCCTTCGCACCCTACTTGTAACTGCGGGTCCGTATGTCGCGCTTGGCGCGTTGATGGTTGGCCTTGGTTTTAACAACGTTTTCAGTTCGCTTCAGTTGATAAGTGTCGATCCAAGTCGGACGACATCCGAGGTAGTTGCTAGAATGCTCCAAGACCTCGTCTACTGGGTGATTGGCATGCCGATCCTCGCCAGTGCTACTCTTGTGATCTATGTTGTTTGTCAGTCCTACGTAATCACGTATCAACAACTTGGCCGAGTACCTACCGTCGATGAAGCTCGCGAAGGAAGAGTGGGAGCATGGGGCACGGCGCTTCGACTCTTCGGCTTGACCTGTTTAGGGTTCATGATTTGCGTGGCCGTGATTGTATCTCCGCTTCTTGTTTCCCAGTATCTCCTGATTGTATCCATCCCGTTCGGAATGTTCGCGTTGATGTGGGGAATAGTACCAGTTTGGATCGCGTTCGCTGCATGTCGTGCCGAGGGCCTGTCTGTTATTCCCGGTATTCGATACTCATGGCAGCTGGTGAAAGGACATTGGTGGTTCTGTATTGGAGTGATTGTGATGATTTCAATAGTGCAGGGACTGCTTGGCACCATTACCAATATCGCTGAACTCACCCTCTTGGAAATTTTCGCAGCAACCGGCTTACAACCTGATGCCATGACTACTGTAGGCATGTATGTGGTAGGAGGTATGATGGGATTGAAACTCTTTGTGTCGGCCTTCTTGGCGGCCCTGCTCCATGTAGGCGCCGTGGTTACGTACTACTGTCTGGTCGAACGCAAAGAGGCCCGTTCCCTCTCTCGTAGCATCGATATGCTTGGACAATCGTGATGGTGGCAGACTCGATGCATGCCGAGGTGCCAGTACAATGGCTCGACTCCTTGCGTTCGAGTGGTCGCTACGACTTTCACCAGGGTCAGGCTCACGTTGACGTTTGGGAGTGGTTCAAGCGATTGTTGACGGAGTCGATTGGCGCGTTGATCTCAACAGGCGAGGGCCTTACACTTACAAGTTTTCTCTTCTACGCTATCATCGTCGCAGCTCTCGTGGCAGGCGTGTATTTGTTCTTGAAGGGCGGGGCGACGCTACCGGCTGAACGGGCATCGCATCCGTTGAATCGTGGTTTCATCTCGGAAGAGCATCTTCATGAGATCAACTTCGACCGTTGCATCGGTGAAGCTGCCGCGGCAGGAGACTTTCGGTTGGCCGTGCGTTTCCTTTATCTACAAGCGCTCTATCACCTTGAGCAACATGCATGGATTTTGATAAAGGCGGGCAAGACTAATCGCGACTATGAACGAGATCTGGCAGCGCATAGCATAGGAACCGTATTTCGTGCCGCTCGCCTTCAATTCGAACACGTATGGTACGGCAACCATGACGTAGGCCCTGTTGATTACGATCGTATCCGATCCCTCTTCTTGGACCTGCAGATGAAGGCCCGGCGCACATGACACGACGTGAACGACTCATACTCGTCTTCGTTGCCTGTGTAACAGGCCTCGTTGTCCTCTTGCAAGTGACCCGGCCGGAACCGCTTACGTGGCAACAACGGTTCAACCGAATGGGAAGGCAACCATTCGATGTATCTGTGCTGCAATCGTATTTGCAGGACGTTCGTGGGCAAGTGGTGAACAGCGTCGACTCGTCTTTTTACGAACTGCGATCGATGCAGCACCAACCGACGTCGTCTTCCTGGCTTGCCATTACGAATTGGTTGGAAATGGACTCTCTTAGCAGGAGTGCACTTCGCTCGTTCCTGAATAGTGGAGGAACGGCCTTCATTGCAGCTACCGAACTTGATGAGGATCTTGCGGATGAGTTCGGACTCGAGATGGAAGACGTCGTCTCAATTTCAGACCTTGTGTCCATCGAAACTGCGAATCAACTTCCCTACGCCCGCATCATTGCATACGATACCGCAAATAGTAGTGTTGTAGCTACTGTCGACAACACTTCCGTGGTCTGCATTCGACAACGGCTCGGACAAGGCACTCTGGTGTTCTGTTCAGCACCCCTGTATCTCACGAACTACGCGCTCCTTCACGCTCAACTTCGGATACCGTCGTGGGCCATCGTCAACGCCATCCCCCGAGGACGAATCGCATTCGACGAGCAATACATTCCCTATCCAGTGAAGCGAGACGGTCCTCTCCGAACGTTGCTCGCAGACCAAGCTTTTCGTTGGGCCTACTGGCTATGCGGGATTGCAGCAGTGCTTGGAGTTGTGGTCTATGGACGCCGCAGGCAACGTGCCATTCCTGTAATCAAGCCACTCCACAATGCAAGCAAGGAGTTTGCCCTCACGGTAAGCTCACTCTACTACAACAGGCACAACAATGCAGATCTTGTGCACAAACTGGAACGTCTCTTTACTGACCACTGCAAATCGCATCGCGGCATCAACCCAGAGCTGAAACACGCCATTTCTTCGATGTTCGAATCTGTTCGTGAACGTCGAACCGTGAGCGACACAGAACTCGTTGCGCTCCATCAACAATTGACCACTCTCTTTGCAACAGGCAAATCATGAACACACAAATCGAACAGATCAAGGCAAGCGTTGGAAGCATCATTGTAGGTCAGCACAACATGGTGGAGCTCATCCTTGCCGCCCTCCTTGCCGACGGACACGTCTTGCTTGAGGGCGTGCCTGGAGTTGCCAAAACTCTTGCGGCCAGACTGATGGCACGCATGGTGGATTGCAGCTTCTCACGGATCCAGTTCACACCGGACCTGATGCCGGCCGACATTATCGGAACTTCTATCTTCGATCCGAAGACGCTGGATTTTCGGTATCGACGCGGACCGGTGTTCTCGAACATCGTTCTTACTGACGAGATCAACCGAGCTCCCGCCAAAACGCAAGCTGCACTGTTCGAAGTGATGGAAGAACGTAATGTGACCGTGGATGGAACTGCATATCCAGTTCCTTTGCCTTTCATGGTGATGGCCACTATGAATCCCATCGAACAGGAGGGCACGTACCGACTTCCTGAGGCACAGTTAGACAGGTTCATGTTCAAGATTGTTGTTGACTATCCCACGCTAGCAGAGGAAGAGGAGATCTTGCGGCGGCACCATGGCGGCAAGGGTGCTAGCGCTATAGACGAGGTTGCGTCCGTGATTTCCGCCACCGATCTCATCGCGTACCGATCGCACGTGCGTTCGGTAACGGTCGAAGATTCTCTCGTGCATTACATCGCCTCCATCGTCCACGCAACACGTGATCACCGATCGCTTTCTCTTGGAGCATCACCTCGAGCATCCATTGGCATTCTCAACGCGTCGAAAGCCATTGCCGCCATGGACGGTCGCGACTTCGTTACGCCAGACGATGTGCAATTCACGGCACCACCGGTTCTTCGTCATCGCATTCAGCTCACACCCGAAACCGAAATGGAAGGCATCACCGAAGATCGTGTTGTTGCCGATATCATTCGTTCGATCGACGTACCCCGATAATGTCTATTCTCTCGAGCTGGTTTCTACAGCGACGGTTCTTCATCGTCGTCCTAAGTATGGCCGTGGGCTTTGTGGCTGCGGCCTTGGTTCCTGTGCTGTTGCCGCTCATGTTCCTCCTGCTCGCACTCGTGGGTCTGACAGTTGTTGCAGATACGATCTTGCTCTACGGACGGAATCAGGGGATTACAGCAACACGGATCATGGCCACACGGCTATCGAATGGCGACGAAAATACTGTGAGCATTCAAGTGTGGAGCACGTATCGGATTAGTGTGCGACTTGATGTTATCGATGAGCTACCATTCCAGTTTCAGATGCGTGATATGCTCACGCAGATCAAGATTGCATCGGGTGCTGCAGCAACCATCAGCTATTCCGTGCGCCCAACACAGCGAGGTGTGTACGACTTCGGTGCGGTGAACGTATTCGTACATACCGTGCTCGGCCTTGTCCAGCGACGAATACGGTGCGACGTTGGTAGAGCCGTTCCTGTTTATCCATCCTATCTCCAAATGCGCTCACTGGAACTCATCGCGTTCTCGCATCGATTGCAGCGCCAAGGATTGAAACGCATTCGTCGTATCGGACATACCTCGGAGTTCGAGAAAATCAATCATTACACATCCGGCGACGATGTGCGCACGATCAATTGGAAGGCCACGGCGCGCTCATCAGATCTGATGGTGAATCTGTACCAGGATGAGCGTGCACAGGATGTCTATAGCATCATCGACTGTGGACGCGTGATGAAGATGCCATTCGAAGGACTCACGCTCCTCGATCATTCCGTCAACGCCGTCCTTGCATTGTCGAACGTTGCCATGCAGAAGCACGATCGGATTGGCATGATCACCTATGGGCGTGCGCCAGGCACGGTGGTGCGGGCCGATGGGCACCGACGCACGTTGGGAAGAATGATGGAAGGTCTCTACGCCGTTGAAACAGACTTCTACGAATCCAACGATGAACATGCCTTTACGATGGTGCGGCGCAATGTCCGGCAACGATCTCTGCTCATGTTGTACACGAATATCGAGTCGATGGTGGCTTTACGTCGGCGCCTCCTCATCCTACGCGCACTTGCACGCACGCACGTGCTCGTGGTGGTGTTCTTCGAGAACACGGAACTGCGTGATCTCTTGCGCACCGATCCGACAAGTGTCGAGGATATCTACACTCAGACAATCGTCCGCACAATGACGATGCAAAAACGCGAGATCGTTGCAGAGCTCCGAAGGCATGGTATCCACGGTTTGCTCACGACACCACAGGATCTCTCCATACATGTCATCAACACCTACTTGGATTTCAAGGCACGAGGCCTAATTTGACGCACGATGTCTGCTTCCCGTCGCCTCATAGCCGTTATCTCCAAAGACCTTCGCAGTGAACTGCGCACGCGTTATGGTATCACGGCGCTTGTCCTGTTCGTTGTAACAGCCATTGTTCTTGTGGTGTTTGCCGCGGCGGACGAGCCGATGCCGCGCCCTATTGCAGCGGCGGTGTTGTGGGTGGTGATGTTCTATACGGCGATGACTGGACTTGGCCGTGGCTTTATCAGCGAAGAAGAACGTGGCACATCGTTGCTCTTGCGTCTGAGTACCGACCCCA
>JBBRES010000097.1:0-9548 GCA_038202665.1 Kapaibacterium sp. (SeqCode)
AAGTCGATGTTCGTGACTACAATATCAGGTCCGGAGCAGCCACCAACCGTAACACGCTCCATAGCCAACGTATCGGGTGGCACAGGATCTTCTGCCTTGATGGTTGGGAAGTTTCCTTGCTTGCCGTTGTGTGTAATGTTCACGGACGCATTGTACGTCCCTTGGCCTCCAGCTGGACGAGTGAACTGAATGCCGATCGTTTGGCGACCGTTATTCAGTGGCACCGTGATCGGAGTAACAGGAGCTCCGCCTGCAAATGCAAAGGCTGGATCTGTTCCTGCCACAAAGGCAATATTCGTAATGACCAGATCTTCGGTGGTGCTCGGATTCACTATAACAATGTCCTTCACCACAGGAGAGCCCTCTGGTGTTTCGGCGCACGACCAAGAGTTGCCCGTAGTCTGGATCTTCGGAAGAATACCAACGCCCGCAAGCTTGCCACTTGGAGCCGTGACGGAATTGTCCTTAAACGTGGGGACCACCAGAGCGGCATAGGTCTGCTCTGCATCCGGACGGAACTCCAGGTTGATGACAATCGTGTCGATCGCCGAAGATCCGTCGCCCTTGATGTCTACATCTCCAGCAACAGGCGCACCATTCAGCGTGTAGCCTGTGATTTTGAAGACGTAGTTGTTGTCGTTCGTACCGTTCGGGAAGTATTTCCCACCAGTAACGAAATTGATGTCTGTTACAGTGATCGACTGTTGACCACTATTGGTGAGTCTGATCGTGGCTGCCTTCACGGTGTTCACGCGACGTCGTAGCCAATTGTAATCGGTGATCAATGGACCGGGTGCTTGAACTTCGCCCTTCCACGTCGAAACGCTGTCGCCAACGGCACCATTGGTTTCACACGAAACGTCAATCGAGTCCTTGCCGATGGATGCGCGTGAATAACACACGTTCGTTACGTACACACTGCCGCGCGGGGCAACCGAAATAGGCAAAGGAGGCACGGTTGGCGTGGACAGTGTAAAGTTCGAGCCAACGTTCCTGAACGAGGTGATCACGAGTGTTTCCGTGCCAGGGTTCTCGATAAAGAGACCGCCTGTTTTGCAGCGCTGTTCGCCAACGCCAAGCACACCTGCGTCAAAGTCGTCGATTCGGATCTGTGGCCGAACAGCAATGCCTTTGATTGGAATCTTGAATTCAGAGCAAAGAGTTTTGACGATGATCGTGTCTACGTCGAAGTCCGTTAACGGATCTGTTGTCTCTTCCTTCGCATCGTATTCGACGGTCAACGTTATTGATCCCTTTGCGTCGATATCAATGGCCGGTGGAATTTGAGTGCCAACAATCGTGTACATCGAGCCCGTCTTCAGTTTGGCCGACGTAATAGAGATCTTGGAGTCACTGGCATTCGAGACGGTGACAACTTGCTGCACCTTTCGTCCAACGCGCACACTGCCAAAGTCGAGGGGCGATGGATTGAACGTGACCTTGTCTGCATAGTAAAACACCGTGTCGTAGGTGACATTGTTTGCATAGTCCTTGATGTAGATGTAAGCAATAGCATCCTTGCTCTTGTCTATCACCTTCATGAGGAACTGGAACTTCTTGTAGGACGGATCACGAGGCAGCGGACTGCTTTGATCAGTGACAAGCACGATATCATAGTTCGTGCTGACGCGACCTACAGAGTCTGCCACAAAGTCGATCTCAGCAACGCCTGTTTCTACCTGATCTGAATCCTTTGGAATAGCGCGCGGTGGATCCGGAATATTCCGCAACTCCGTCACATCTATGGTCCAATCGCCGCATATCACGGTTTTTTTGGTCAGCGGCCGCATTGTGTCTTGTATTCCTGTTGGCGCAAACGCTGCAGCAGCAGGCCAGCCATAGGCATCGGTCTGACCGAATCCATAGATATAGCCGCCAAATTTGATATTGCCGTTGCTGGAGATTGTATGGGGTTTCCCGTCCGTCTGGAAGTCCACTGTTGTCCAGTAGAGGTCTGTTCCCGTAATCCGGTTGAACAACAACGTCGGAGAAATAGCGCGGTTGTCGCTCCATGTTGGCTTATCGTCGATAGCCAACGACTTCAAGTCGTTGATCACGTCTGCAGGTGGCTTTGTCGTATCTGCCTTCACAATGAGGTTCAGCTTGTGTGAACTGAACGCCGTCAATGTAGGCGACTGGAAGATCGTGGTTGAAATAAACTGTTCGACTGGCGTCACGTTGATCATGAATGGATCAAGCGTCAAGTCTCCATCCCAAGATGCAGAGCACGAATACTGCATGACAAAGATTGGCTTGTCTGCCACGAAAATTGAAACGCCCTCTGGCAATGCCGTTGGATCAGAAGATTGAGACAAGTCGATGAACGCTCCGGGCGTGTTGAGCACAAATCCGCTCCCACCAAGCTTCGTTTTGGTGGTCTTGTCAAAGTATTCCAACGTTACTCGCGTTGATGGTTGCGATGCGATAACACGGAACATGTCTCCACGTCCAGCCAGCAAGTGATTCCGCGAATATTCAACGGTAACATAGCGCTTACCCCAAGCCGTCACCGGCGGAGTCATCTCAATGAGGTAGTTCCGGCCATTTCCATTATAGAGAAGGTTGGGCATTGTCGTTCGCATGTGGAACGAGAAGAGGCCGATTGGCTTGTTGGACTTAACACTCGTTCCCGTCAAGTCGAACTGCGCACGAGTGAGTCCATCCCCCTGGACCAAGTACGTCCCGCCCTTTTCGAGCGTGACGGAGAAAGGCTGGCCCGTGTTGATCGACTTGCCACCTGACGTCTTCCCTGCAGCCGCGCCATCGCCCTTCAGGTTGATGTCCACGATCGTCCCATCTTCCTTCGCAACGACGACGAATCCGCCCGGCCAATCCCGAATTTCTTTAAAGTCGTAATAGCTGGTAACGATGTAGTCGCGTCCCCACACAGATGTGGGAAGCGCCAGATAACCGTCCGAAGTGAAGACCTTCGAGATAACCACATAGACGCTGATGGGTTTCTTCGACGTCAATTGCACACCCTTAAGCTCTGGAACTTCCGCGTTGCGGATTTCCCACGCCCATTTGGTCTCACCACGGGAATCAGATAGGGTACGAATCTCACCCTTTTTAATGGTCTTCTTGTACCGTTGGCCTGTTTCAGCCTCGAACACGTTTACTTCCGTGTCAAACGCGGAAGCAACATAGATCTCCAGACCGACGACCGGATAGCCGGGAACTTCGTTTGGAGGGACTGTAATCCAGAACTCCGTGCCTTGTGCTCCGTTCACGTCCTGCATTTCCTCGAACGTTGGAGATTTCCGTTGCGCAGATGCGGTGAAAACGCCTGCTACGCCCAAAAGGCAAACAAGGAGCAAAAACAATGTGTATCGAACCTTCATATCAAACCTCTGAATACGGATTCCCACAGTCCCAATCTTCCACAGCATACACTGCAGTACATTAGTGCTAGTTTAACAAAAAGTCACTCAAAAAGTTACTGGAATCGTAGAGGGTGTGCAATGGGGCTTTTCACGCCTGCCGAACCATCCAATTGTCCTGCCAACGTTGGACTTCTCGTCTATGAGGAATGCCCTCTGAACTGCATTGGTTACAGAGGGCTGAGGTTTCTTACTTTTTGACCTGATTGTGACGACATCAGTGCTCTCGCCACCCGTCCAAAGCAACGTGCAGGTGGTGGACGCAGGCTGGGGGAAGGCGGAAAGGCGTAGGGGCGTTGGGCTGTTGTGTTGCTCGTTGGAGACGTCCCCGGTGATCACTGGCTTGTACATGACGGAATCGATGACCTTGTTGCCAACACTGTCCACGGCAAGGCTGGAGGACAGCACATCCGAGAAGTATTGCACGGAGAGCAATAGTAGCACTATGGTGCATAGTCGAACCCCTAACAATGCGTACAAGTAACCGGACAATCGTGTCTCACGAACATTTGAGTAGCAAAAGCGACGCTTAAATCAACGATGTGGGGCGCGGTGCTTTTCGTAGTTTTGCGGCTCTATTCTCTGTTCTGGATCTACTCCGATGATGGACGTCGAAACCAAACGATCGCTCGACTTCAATACCACAACGTTCACCAATGAACGACGTGCCCCAGAGGGCTTTGCACCGATCGCCAATGAGATCCGCCGCGATATCGTGCGTGCCCTTGTGCGCGCCGGGTCTGGCCATAGTGGAGGTCCACTTGGCTCAACCGATGTGTTCGCCGTGCTCTACTTTGGCGGCTATATGCGCTACAAGGCGGACGATATGCACTGGGCCGGACGGGACAGGTTTGTGCTGTCGGCCGGACACATGGTGCCCGTCCAATACGCAACCATGGCCAATGCCGGCATGTATCCCAAACCAGAACTCGCCACGCTTCGCAAGTTTGGTACTCGGTTGCAAGGGCATCCAGGACGTGACATGCATCTGCCCGGAATCGAGACCTCAAGCGGTTCTCTGGGTCAAGGTATTAGCATTGCCGTTGGAATGGCCATGTCCGACAGACTGCTCGACAAAAACGATCACCGCGTCTATTCGCTCACAGGCGATGGAGAATTGCAAGAAGGCTCCGTGTGGGAAGCTGCAATGTCGGCCTCGAATTTTAAGCTGGACAACTTCTGCTGGATCATCGACAACAACGACTGTCAGATCGACGGTCGCGTGCCGGACGTGATGGATGTGTATCCGATCAAGGAAAAGTGCGAGGCGTTCGGTTTCGATACTATCGTTGTTGACGGTCACGACTACGCCGATCTACAACGCGGATTTGACCATTTCCTTGCCAATCAAGCGAACAAGACCGGAAAGCCTACGTGCATCATTGCACGCACGTTTATGGGACATGGTGTGTCGTTCATGAACGACAAGTTTGAGTGGCACGGCAAGCCACCAACGCACGACCAAGCCGTTGCCGCCCTTGAAGAACTGTCTGCTCACCCCTAAGCGATCAACTACCTATGACACCAACTCTTTTGGGTTCGAAGCCCACACGGTTCGGCTTTGGCGACGGACTTGTCGACCTTGGCGAACGCCACTCCAACGTTATCGTCCTCGGCGGCGATATCACCGGCTCGGTGATGACGTCGCTTTTCCGTGACAAATTCCCCGATCGCTTCTTCTCCATCGGTATCGCCGAGCAGAACGCAACAACGATCGCAGCCGGCCTAGCCCTCTCCGGGAAGATTCCGTTCTTCGCCTCGTATGGCGCGTTCTGCGCTTTTCGAAATGCAGACCAACTACGCATTTCTGTTGCTTACAACGAAACCAACGTCAAAATCGGCGGCGGTCACGCAGGCATTAGCGTTGGTCCCGACGGCGCAACCCACCAAGTGCTCGAAGAAGTTTCTTTCTTGCGCACTCTTCCGCATATGACGTTGATTGTCCCAGGCGACTACGAAGAGGCTCGCAAGGCCACGATTGCCATGGGCGAAATGGTCGGTCCAGCCTACATCCGCTTCGGACGCTCTCCCGTTCCAATGTTCACCACTGCAGATACGCCGTTCATTCTTGGCAAGGCCAATCAGATTACCGACGGAGATGATGTTGCCATCATTGCCAACGGCGCATTGCTCTGGGAAGCTGTGCTTGCATCAGAAGAACTCGCCAAAAAGGGAATCAAAGCTCGCGTGATTAACGTGCACACGGTAAAGCCATTCGACTTCGAAGCCGTCACGAATGCAGCGCGCGAGTGTGGATGTATTGTGACTGCGGAAGAACATCAAGTACACGGCGGACTCGGCGGCGCCGTCGCTGAATGCTGTGGCAAGAACGCACCCGTGCCCATCGAATTCGTTGGCGTCAAGGATTCCTTTGGCGGCTCCGGTGAACCCGAAGAACTGATGATCAAGTTCGGCCTTACATGGCGCGAGATCTATGCATCTGCGCTTGTAGCCATGGAACGGAAGGAAAAGGGAAGCACGGGAGTTCGCGCGATCAAGGATGTTGCATCGTATGCCTAAGACCTCGGTTTCGGAGGTGAGCGGCACATGACAACGATCTCCATAACAGACCCAATCCTGTTGCGAATTGCAGCGCTTGCTGTAGATCGTCATGTGGAGTTGTATGTGGTGGGCGGCTTCGTTCGTGACTCCATCATGGGTCGGCCACGCACCGATATCGACATCACCGTGGTTGGAGATCCACTTGCCTTCGCGCATGACGTAGCAACGCTCTTCCATTCAACCCCGATTATCTACGAACGCTTCCGCACGGCCATGGTGCCTATCGGCGTACATCACATTGAGTTCGTTGGTACACGCATGGAGCGATACGAAGAAGGGTCACGCAATCCCATCGTGCAAGAGGGAACGCTTGATGACGATTTGCGCAGACGTGACTTTACTGTAAATGCCCTTGCCGCCTCGCTCCATCCCGACAGCCTTGGCGTGGTGACGGATAGGTTTGACGGCATCGCCGATATCCAACGACGCATCCTTCGCACACCGCTCGACCCAACGGTGACGATGAGCGACGACCCGCTTCGCATGATGCGTGCGGCTCGCTTTGCATCGCAATTGCAATTCACAATCGAACCGTCGGTCCTCACGGCAATCTCGTCGATGGCAGATCGCATCTCAATCATTTCGCAAGAACGGATAACGGACGAGTTCTTGAAAATCCTTGCGTCGCCAATGCCAAGTGTTGGCATGAAGGTGCTGTACGAAACCGGACTCTTAGCACATGTGTTTCCCGAAGTGGAACGTCTTGCCGGCGTAGATCTTGTCTCTGTAGGTGCGCGTGAATACAAACACAAAGACGTGTTCTTCCATACACTGCAAGTAGTAGACAATGTGAGCGTGATGAGTGATGACGTGTGGTTGCGATTCGCAACGTTGATGCACGATGTCGCGAAGCCACGCACGAAACGTTTTGTAGAGGGAACAGGGTGGACGTTTCACGGTCATGAAGAGATTGGCGCTCGCTGGCAAGAGAAAATCTTTCGACGTTTGAAACTGCCACTGCATCATCTCGACTACGTGCAAACGTTGGTGCGACTGCATCAGCGGCCCATGAAGCTTGTGGACGATGGAGTGACCGATTCCGCCATCCGACGGCTTGCTGTGCAAGCGGGTGACTGGCTGAACGACCTCTTCATGTTGTGTAAGGCCGACGTAACAACAAAGAACCCACGTCTTGCCGAGAAGTATGTTCGCAACTACGACGTCGTACGTCAAAAGGTGATCGACGTGCGAGAGCGCGACCAACTTCGCGCATTCCAATCTCCGATTCGAGGCGAAGAGATCATGGAGATCACCGGTCTTCCACCGTCACGCACAATTGGATATTTGAAGTTCATGATCGAAGAAGCAATTCTTGATGGTCATCTCCACAACGACCGCGACGAAGCCAAAACCTATCTGCTTGCCAACATGGCACAATGGATGGACGATGCAACGGAAGCGCACTTCGGTCGACGGGGAAGCTGATATGAACATGTTTGCATTCCTCTGCGTTGTGATTTCTTGCGTCGCGCTCTCGTGTTCCACCGAGCACGACGTTGTGCACGCGCAGCGCGGTGCTTCTGCGCAACGAACGTTTACCTACTACGACCGGCTGGATGAAACGATCAATGCTGCAACGATGGTGCGCATAGACTCTTCTACGCTCGTGGCCTCGCCACTGGTGATTGGTTCGCGCACGTATGCGATTGCGACCACATCCAATACTCTTGAGCGCTATGACCACGGAAAGCGCATGTGGTCTATGTCTTGCGGCAAAGGAACGTTCGTACGAACGGGCATGGCGGCAGACAGCACGTCGACGGTGTTTGCTGCACTCACGAATGGCGACGTCCTCGCCGTCAACGAAACTGGAACGTTGTTGTGGCGCGTTCGAGCGCCCGATGGCGCTGCGATCGTAAGTGATCTTCTTCTCAGCAACGACTGTGTTATTGCCGTTTCTGCATCGGATCACGTACTCGCACTCAACAGAACAACGGGCTCGGTTGTGTACTACACTTCTACGTCAGCGCCTCTGCGTCCATCGTGTTGCGCAGACGCGTCGGGCAATGTGTATGTGGCGCGTTCGGGTGATCGGCCAGCGCTGTCGTGTATCGACGCGCGCGGTACCGTGCGGTGGAGCACACCCGTGCACCTTGCCGCCATCAGAATGCATCCCATGATCACGTCAGCGAATGTGATCGTCGGTGGCACATCGCAAAGTGGACGTGGTGCAGCCATTGCTGTTCGAGCAGATGGAACGGTGGCATGGATGAAAGAGTTTGCAGCCATACCGCAGTATGCGTCGTGCGGAGGTGATACGCTGTACATCGTGGCAATGGAACGTGGTATGGTAGACAAACCGAGTTCGCACGTCTATGCCATCAGCGGAAACGGTGTGGAGCTCTGGAATACGTGGTATGACCAATGGTTGCGATCTCCGTGCTATGTTTCTTCAGAGTGCATGACGGTGTGCGCCGCTCCCACTACAACAGCCGAGTGGACGAATGTGCTTGTGCTCTATCGCAACGGACGTATCAAACGATTGATCGACCTAGGAAACGAGCCACTCACAACGGATATGCCGGATGTGGATTCCGACGGTGCGCTGGTCTTTGCATGTGCGGATACATCGGCTCTGCTTCGCATTGAACACAAATCCCTCACAGATCTTCTTGGACGATAACATGGCCGAAACGGAATTTGAATCAGGAATGAACGGCCGTATCATCACGTATGATGGTATCACTCCGGAGATCGACAGCAGTGTTTTTCATTGTCATGGCTCCATCATTCTTGGCGATGTGAAAATCGGCAAAGACTCGTCCGTGTGGTATAACGTGGTGATACGGGGCGATGTGCATTGGATTCGCATTGGTGAGCGCACGAACATTCAAGACCTCACCATGTTGCATTGCACGCACAAGAAAAATCCGCTGAGCATCGGAAGCAACGTCACGATAGGTCACAGCGCCGTCTTGCACGGTTGCACCGTCGAAGACTACGTGCTTGTTGGCATGGGTGCAAAAGTCCTTGACCGCGCCGTGCTACGACATCATTCGATGATTGCGGCCGGTACAGTTGTCCGCGAAGGATTCGAAGTCCCCACAGGAACGCTCGTTGCCGGCGTTCCCGGAAAAATTGTGCGAGACCTCACCGAATCTGAACATGCCTTTCTCGAGCAAAGCGCGCAGAACTATGTGAACTATGTGGCCATGTATCGTAAGGAGTCTCTATGACAGCAAAACGACAAGCCTCGCCCGCGGGTGGCATGGGTGTAACGATTGGCGCGAATTTTCTTGGGGCCGTCCTCATGATTGCCGCCTACTTCTTTGCCGACAACGCTTGGTATCTCGTCGCGGCCGGTCTCTTGATAACCGCAGGCGTTGGTATGATCTTCTTTATGCGTCACGTCCGGAACAAATTCAATGTCTGAACGATTTCCGCTCTTCCGCACCGATGTAAACGTGCGCCTCTACCGCGAAGGCGATCAAGACATGCTCTTGCTGCACGATCCGTTTGGATATGCAGACGGACCCATTCTGTTGAATACAGAAATGATTCCCGTGCTTGAGTCGTGCGACGGCGAAACCACCTTTGAAGGCTTCGAGCCCGAACAAGCAGAGCACATCAGGGCGTTCTTCGTGGAACTTGATGCTATGGGCTACT
>JBBRES010000098.1:0-9378 GCA_038202665.1 Kapaibacterium sp. (SeqCode)
ACAAGTGGCCGATCTGCCAGCGATCTCGCTCGTCCTTGGCGGCGAAGCGCCGGTCTACGTTCGTGAACAACAAGAACCCGAGTATTTGCAGTTCACACGAAAGCCTCTGGATAGAGGCGGCATTCTGCACGAAGAGGATTGCACCGAAGTCCTCCACAAACTTCTTGCATCTCCAACGATTGCTTCGAAGCGCTGGATTTATGAGCAATACGATTCACAAGTAGGAACGAACACCGTGCAACGTTCCGGCAGCGATGCTGCTGTGATTCGCATCAAAGAACTACCCGGAAAAGGCATTGCCGTTACCACGGATTGTAACAGTCGCTACACGTATTTGAATCCATTACGCGGCGGAATGATTGCCGTTGCAGAGGCGGCACGAAACTGCATTTGCGTTGGTGCCGAGCCGGTGGCTATCACGAATTGCTTGAATTTTGGAAATCCCTACGATCCAGAAGTGTATTGGCAGTTCGCGCAAACAATCAAGGGCATGGGCGATGCATGTCGCGCATTGAACACCCCCGTTACTGGCGGAAACGTGAGCTTCCATAACGAATCGCAACAACACGCCATCTTCCCAACGCCAACAATTGGCATGCTGGGATTGATAGACGATCTCACGAAGACCGTTGGCAATGCTTTTGTGGAAGGCGGACATTCCGTCGTACTCGTTGGTTGGCAGCGTGAAGAACTCGGTGGCAGTGAATACCTGAAGGTGATGAAGGGCAAGATCCTCGGCGATGCACCATTCATCGATATGGACCAAGAAGTGCGACTCCAACGCACAGTGCTTGCAAGTATTCGTTCCGGCATTGTGACGGCAGCACACGATCCATCCGAAGGCGGTCTTCTCGTTGCACTTGCAGAGATGTGCTTGAGCACGGGCGTTGGAGCTACGTGTGCATTCGACTTCGATCATCATCCGGGAAGTATATTTGGAGAGTCGCAAAGTCGCATCATCGTCACGTGCCACCCTTCTAACCTTGCCACCTTACAAGCCTCTTGCGAAGCCGCCAATGTTCCAATGCTCGTTCTCGGCACAACGGGTGGAACTTCGCTTGTTGTAGACGGTCTGGTGAATGCAGACGTTGCTGCACTCGTCGCCACCTACGAACGAACGCTACCATCACTACTCAACGATCAACCTGCATAGCACTTCAATAGAGGAACCTCATGAACGCAAACCTGCAAAAGTATTCGCGCGCTGCTCTTACACCATGGGGCACAGATCACGTAATCGTTGGACTCCGCATCATCGTTGGTGCGTTGCTCATCTATCACGGAACGTCTAAAGTCTTTGAGGGATTTGATCAGATGACGGCGGAACTCACGTTACGCGGATGGCCATTGCCCGGACTGCAGGCCATGCTCGCAACGTATGTGGAGTTTGCCGGCGGGGTGATGCTTATGGTAGGCTTGTTCACACGGCCGGTACTGTTTGCCATCATCGTCGAGTTCATGATCATCTACTTTATGTTTAGTGCAAACGATGTGTTCGCCAAAAAAGAGAAGGCACTCATCTTTCTTGTGTTAGCGATTGCATTGTTCTTGTTCGGACCTGGTAAACTCTCCGTCGACGCTCATTTATTCAAAGCGGAGAACGCGAACGGGGGAAACACGAAGGGCAACGATGGTAGGGACCAAGGCGGCAAGGAGGCATAACGTCAGCGATGTTGTCGTGACAAGGATGAAGGGCTCTGCTGTAATAGCAACAGGCAGCACAGACACGTAGTAGATGGCGCCGTTTAAGGTGATCACGTGATACGTGCTTTGCACCAAAAGTGCAATGGCGGCTATGCCGCATCCGAGCACACAGCCGTACACGCCGATGCGCAGTCCGTGCAGCACAAAGATTTGTGCAATGTGTGAAGCACGCATGCCGAGTGACATGAGTATCGCGACCGACCTTGTTTTCTCGACGACCGCTATCAAGAGCGAGGCGATCACCGTGAAGATCGCAACGATACTAATCAGTCCAAGTACAATTGGAATCGGCTTCTTTTGCATTTCTATCCATGAATACATGGCATAGTGGCGTTGCCGAAACGTAAGTGCGATGTTACGTTCAGAGAGCGTCCGACCGATGGCCTCTGCAACCATGTCTACCTGTTGTACATCACTACACCGAACACCAATGGCCGAGGCCGCGTCTGCCGGTAGGTGTAAGGCGGCACGGAGATCGTCGATCATCAGAAAGACCGACGTTTCATCGTACTGCTGCATGCCGCTGCGCACGATTCCTGATACGCGAGCCGCAATAATGCGCGGTGTTGGTTGCGTTGCCTGCACGTTGTCTGTGGTAAACACCACGAGTGTATCGCCAACAGAAAGGGCAAGCTTTCGCGCAAGGTCTGCACCCACTACCACACGTGGTTGTCGTGCGTCGTGCGTTGGAAGCGTTCCTGCAATCAGCAACGGAAGTATCTGCTCAGTTGCACGAGCGGCTGTGAGTCCTTGCAGAAGCACACCGTCCAGTCCATGTCGAGTCCGACCCAGTCCTTCTCGTACCAACAGTTCGTCCGTGGATGCAACGCCCGGTATGGAGGCAAGGCGACGTTGCACGTCGGGTGCATTTGTGAACTGGGTTCCAAAGCGCGAGCGGACTTCGATATGCGACGTGAAACGCAAGGCCGCATCTTCGATTGCGTTCTCGTAGCCACGAAGGACAGACATAGCAAGGATCAGCGCAATGCAGCCCAGCGCCACGGAGCCAATCGATACCATTGTGGTGAATCGTGAGAATCGGTCGCTTCGCAACGAGCGCGAGAACCGACGTGAGATCCAAGCACTAGGATTCATACGGATAGAATCCACCGCCGGTTTTCTTTCCATGTAAGCCTGCATCCACGTACTGCTGTTGCATCAGCGAGGGAGTGAAACGAGGCTCATGGAAGTACTGACCGTACATCGATTTTGTGACGTCGAGATTGACATCAACGCCTATCAAGTCCATTAACTCAAATGGACCCATCTTAAATCCAATCGCACGCATACACCGATCGATTTGCTCGGGTTGCGCGGCTTGTTCCATTGCAATACGTTGGGCTTCGTTGTAGTAGTTCCGAGCCACACGGTTCACGATATAGCCCGGAACGTCACGCGCAACTACGGTGGTCTTGCCGAGTTCGCGTGCAAAGCCCACGGCGGCGTCTACAACTTCTTGCGAGGTACGCGGACCTCGAATCACTTCCACCAACTTCATAATGTGTGCCGGATTGAAAAAGTGCAATCCCACAAATCGGTCTTGATGCACAAGGCATCGGGCTAACGCAGCAATAGAGATGGACGAAGTGTTGGTGGCGAGGATCGTCTCGGTAGAACAGCGTTCTTCGAGAGCACGAAACAAGTTGTGTTTGATATCAAGTTGCTCTGCCACTGCCTCGATGACTAGGTTGGCACTGGCACAGTCGTCCAACGACGTTGTTGTAGAGAATTGCAGCGTGGCCTTCTCCTTACCTTCCTGCGTAAGGATGCCTCTCTCGACGGCTTTTCCAAGCTGATCAATCACCCACGTTTGCGCCTTCGCACAAGCTTCTGCATTGATGTCGAAGATCACCACCGTATGTCCACAACGAAGGGCATTCAGCGCAATGCCTCTGCCCATTGTACCAGCGCCGCAAAGTGCTACGTTCACGTGATCACTCCCAGTGCACGACCAACCTTCGCAAATGCCGCCACGGCTTTGTCGAGATGCGCGCGCGTATGCGCCGCAGAAACTTGAACGCGAATTCGAGCTTTGCCCTTTGGTACAACCGGGAAGAAGAATCCAATCACATAAATGTCTTCCTCCAACAATGCGCTCGCCATCTGCTGTGCAAGGGGAGCGTCGTACAACATCACAGGTGTAATAGGGTGCGTGCTATGCACAATGTCGAAGCCAAGGGCTAACATTTGTTCTCTGAAGTAGGCCGTGTTCGACTCCAACGTGTCTCGCAGATCTGTGGTCTTCGACAGCAGATCCATGATGGCAATGGAGGCACCAACTACGGAAGGCGGCAAGGAATTCGAGAAGAGATAGGGACGTGAACGCTGACGTAGCATGTCGATAATCTCTTGACGTCCGGTGGTGAACCCACCGATGCCACCTCCAAGTGCTTTTCCGAGTGTGCCGGTAATAATGTCTACGCGACCAGTAACGCCGCAATGTTCAACAACACCGCGGCCGTGTTTGCCCATGAAGCCCATCGAGTGACACTCGTCTACCATCACCAGTGCGCTGTATGTGTCTGCGAGGTCGCAGATCTTGTCGAGCGGCGCAATCGTGCCATCCATCGAGAACACCGCGTCGGTGGCGATAACGATGTGACGTGCACCGTCTGCGCGCGCGCGCTGTAGCTGTGCTTCGAGGTCGGCCATGTTGCACGACTCATACCGATACCGCTTGGCCTTGCATAGTCGCACGCCGTCGATAATCGAGGCATGGTTCAGTGCATCACTCACGATGGCGTCTTCTTCTCCAAACAACGGCTCGAATACACCACCATTGGCGTCGAAGCAGGCTGCGTAGAGAATCGTATCGTCGGTCTCACAAAACGCCGCAATCTTTTGCTCCAGCTCTTTGTGAATGTCTTGCGTGCCGCAGATAAACCGAACGCTGCTCATTCCAAAGCCGTGTGAATCCAGGGCGTTTTTTGCGGCCTCGATCACGTCGGGATGAGAACTCAAGCCCAGGTAGTTATTGGCGCAGAAGTTCAGGACGGGACGAGGCCGACCCTCTACCATGATCTCTGGACCTTGCGGAGAAACGATCACTCGTTCGGATTTATAGAGTCCACTTTCGCGGATCGACTCAAGTTCTTGCTGTAGAAATCGCTGAAAATTGCTGTCCATGCCCTGCCTCGTTCGTGAAAAGGTCGCAGAAAGCACAAATATCGCAAATCCTTCGTGGGTATCTTTGCCGAATGCGCCTAACAGTGGTGATCGCTACACGCGATCGGAAGGATGTACTTCGAGAAAGTCTGCGACGGTATGCGACACAGTCGCTTGCCGACGTTGAGATCATCGTTGTGGACAATGGTTCGACGGACCAGACCCATGCCATGCTCACGTCTGAATTCCCCCACGTCCGCGCCATTCGACTCCCAGACAACATTGGCCCTGCCGCCCTTAACCTTGCTGTTGAGCAGGCTTCTGGCGACCTCATCTTCCGCACCGACGACGACGCCTGGCCCGAAACAGACACGATGCTCGAGCGCGGCGTGCAGTTCATGGACGCGCATCCCGATGTAGACCTGCTTGCCGGCGAGGTCTATTTTGTAGACAACGGCCTTACCTATAACTGGTATCCCTTCCCGGATCGTACGGCATCCATTCCAGAAGAAGGCCTCCCGGTGAACCACTTTTGCGGCGCAAGTGTTGTGATACGAAGGCAGGTGTTTTTGAAGGCGGGCGGATTCTGGGACACGTTCTACATCGAAGAGTCGGACCTCTCTGCACGGATGATCGCTGCCGGTAACGTGTTGCGCTACGTACCGTGGTTCCGTGTGTGTCACCTTACCGCCTTCCAGCCCTCCCAGATTGCCTCTCGGTGGTTGCTGCTGAGTACCATGCCGGTTCGGTTCAACTTTCGGTACTTTCCGTTTTGGAGAGCCACCGGAAGATCGGCGGTACACATGGCATCGCAAATCATGATGGGGGTATGGCACCGCACGCCGCCGCTCACGTTTCTCGAGGGCATGGTTGGCATGGTCACGGTGGGACTGAAGGCTTGGAGGGTGGAACGGCAGACACTGTCGCGTGGGCAACTTCGGCAGGTAACGATGGGCGAAAATGTTTGGGCAACAACATGGCGATACTATCGGTTTGCGCTCAAAAGGCTCCGAACTCGCTTCAACAAGAGCAACTAATTTTGAATTGCTGGGTCTGGCAACTATGGGACAACACATGACACCTCGCTCTTTCTTTGTTCATCTCCTTGGATTGTGCGTTCTCGGGACGACGCTACAGGCCGGCGAATTCGACCGGATCAAGGACCAAATGAAGGCCGTGTATACGACGGTTAACGCAGATGGGACCATTCGCGTTGCGAAACAATTCAACCGGTGGGAGTATTTCTGGGAGCGGAGATTGCTCCCGAATGGAGACTTTCCAACTTCTGCTCAATACATGAACGCAGCGATTGGTGTAGAGCGTAACAAGAGCAGACTCTCTGAAGATCTGCAGGCCATTCCAACGTGGAAAGAGATAGGTCCGGAAGCGCCGGCGACAATCGACCAAAGTCAGTGGAACGGTATTGGCCGTGTGAACTGCATGGCTTTTTCATACCAGAACGACAATCTGCTGTGGGCTGGATCTGCGGCCGGTGGGCTTTGGAAGAGCACGAACAATGGCGGACTATGGAAGTATGTGCCTGTTCCTGGTTATCCAATGTTTGGTGTGAGCGACATACAGCTTGCGAAGAGCGACGATAAAATCATTTTTGTGGCTACTGGCGATGCCGAAACATCATTGCCAGGAAATCTTTCCGGATTTCCCGTCTTTAGTTATGGTGTAATCAAGTCTACAGATGGCGGCCTTACATGGACGCCTACCGGACTTTCTTACACTCCCGAATCCAACAACGTTGTGTGCAAACTGTGGGTGAATCCAACCGATCCCAATGTTGTTGTAGCGGCAACTTCCGGCGGAATGCAACGCTCCTCTGATGGAGGAAAGACGTTCAAGAGTGCAGCGAACGGCTACTTCAAGGATGTAATCGGACATCCATCCAATCCGAACATCTTGTATAGCACAACGTTTTCTGTCTCTGGTGGTGCGAGCGTCTACAAGTCTGCAGACATGGGGCAAACGTGGGTGAAAGCGTATTCTCGTGCCGCAGCGAACCGCTTGCGTCTTGGCGTCACAGAAGCAAATCCTAGGCTACTTGTTGTTCTTGCTTCCGAGGCTTCCACGAATGGCATGGAAAACGTCTATCGATCTACAGACGAAGGCGTGTCATTCGTGGCTATGAATCCAAACGTGAATTTGCTTGGGTGGAGTGCGAACGGAAACGACACACAAGGGCAGGGCTTTTACGATCTGAGCTTAGAGATATCTCCAACGGACGCAACACAGATCTATGCGGGCGGTGTGAACATTTGGCGAACAGCCAACGTGTCAGGCACGTCGTGGGCGCTGAGTGCGCATTGGACCGGAGCTGGTGGAGCCGACTTTGTTCACGCAGACCATCACATGTTCCGGTACAATCCGAACAATGGCTTTTTGTACGATTGTAATGATGGTGGAATCTCCGTAAGCGAGAACGACGGTCAGTCTTGGCGTGACATTAGTCGCGGACTCCGCATCCAGCAGTTCTATGGCTTGGCCGTGTCGAACCTCAACACCAGTTTGATCTTGTGTGGGGCGCAAGACAACGGTACAACACGCTTCCAGAACAATTCAGCGCTGAATGTTTTTGACGGCGATGGCATGGCAACAGCAATCGACTGGTCTAATGCGCAAACCATGTACACCAGCAATCCGAATGGGACGTTTTTCCGATCCGATAATGGTGGGTCGAACTTTACATTCATATCGAGTCCAAGTCGCAGAGGAGAGCAAGGCAGTTGGGTTACTCCAATCGCCATCGATACGAAGAACAGTTCAACGATCTATCTCGGCTACCAAAACGTATGGCGTAGTGACAATTCTGGTGCGTCATTCGTGAAGCTTACTCCGCTGAATGTTCCGGCAACCTTGCGAGTGATTGCCGTGGCGCCATCGGATCCAAAGTTCTTGTATGTGGCGTTCACACAATCCATGTATTCGTCGAATGACGGGGGCACGACGTGGTTACCGCAGAGTGGCGTGAGTGGATTCATTACCGACATCGAAGTACACCCTACAAATCCCAGACGTATTTGGGTTACGTATGGCGGCTTTGTGGGCGGCAACAAGGTTATCGAGATTAACAATGGTGTTGTGACGAACATCACTGGGAACACACTACCAAACGTTCCTGCCAATACTATTGTTTTCCAACCGGGAGTCCTTAATCGACTGTTCTTGGGTACAGATCTTGGAGTGTTTTTCAAAGACGATGGAATGAAGGAGTGGCAGCCATTTGGAAAAGAAATGCCGATGACCGTCGTATCGGACCTTGCCCTTGTGACGACAACGAAAAAGTTGCGCGCTGCCACGTATGGTCGTGGAGTGTGGGAGATCGACGCTGTGCAATGCAAGGCAACGACCCCGTCGGTTACGGCTATTACACCAACGAATGTTTGTAGTGGCGAATCGGTTGTTCTCGAGGCGGTATCTGGCTATCGGTCGTACACGTGGAGCAATGGCGACACTGCACGACGCATTACACTTTCAGGACAAAGTCAGACTGGTGACTATTCGGTGAACGTTGAAGATGACAATGGCTGTCGCGCGCTCTCGACGGCTACTAGCGTTGTGATCCGCCGAACACCAGTAAAGCCATCAATCACAAAACGAACAAACGATACGCTTCGCGCCACGAGCATTGGTGTAACAGGATATCAGTGGTTTGTAGACGGGACGAAGATCGACGGTGCAACCACGCGTGATATTCTTGCGAAGTGGGTTGGTTCGTATCGCGTAGAAGTAACGAACTCCGATAATTGCTCGAACATGTCTGATGCCGTACCGATAACGCCGATATCCTCAGACGTTGCAGAAGATGTCCGCCTCGCAACATTGTTGGCTGTCTATCCGAATCCATTCGACAACCGCATCGAAGTGCGTAAGCCGGAGCATGCAGACGTTGCTACGTTGGAAGTGGTAGACATGCGTGGGCTCTTGATCAAGAGCATGCAGTTTGACGATGTGGTCATGACCGTGGAGCTTACAGATCTTGCTTCAGGCGCGTACATCGTGCGCGTGCGAAGTGGTGTGTCTGTGTGGAGCGCTCCTATCGTGAAACGATAAGCGTCTACGAGCGTGTGGCAATGATGCCACCGCCGACAACATCGTCTCCTTCGTACAGCACAACGCTTTGTCCAGGAGTGATGGCCTTTCTTGGCTCATGGAATTCAACGAAGAGGGTGCCGGAAGAATCTGTCCAACAGATTGCCGGTGCCCCTTCATCTTTATAGCGGATTTTCACCGTGAATTCACGCTTCTCGTCTATCGAGGCCACTTTTTGCAGGTTGACGTCGGTAGCTGTAAGGCGTATGTGGTCAAGCTGACCTTCTGTACCTACCTCCACCGTGTTGCTCTCGGGCAGCACGTTCAACACAAAGAGTGGTTCGCTATGCGCTATGCCTAAACCTTTGCGCTGGCCGATGGTGTAGAACGGATATCCGTCGTGCGTTCCGATCTGCTCGCCATCCATCATGATACGTCCACCAGCGAGTTCGGAGGCAATGTTCGGAACATTGTCGCGAAGGAAGCGCCGATAATCGTTATCTGGTATGAAGCATATCTCGTAGGACT
>JBBRES010000099.1:0-9313 GCA_038202665.1 Kapaibacterium sp. (SeqCode)
GATCATTCATGGGTGCATCGGGAGACGTGCAGCCAACGAGGAGTAAGAGTGCGAATATCCATGTCTTAGTCACGACCAAGAATCTTCACGGCAGGAAGCTCTGCGAAGTGTTGATGGAAAAACAATATCTGCAGAGTCGCGAACAATGCTTCTTCGATTTCATCGGTCCACCGAAACGAAATACGTCCCTCGCGCGGAAAATGATCTCCTTCTGTGGGGACTTCTTCGGTTACAATGCGCTCTTGTGATGCCGATGCATCTGCCATCGACACAAATGCATCTTGCACTGCATCAATGTCTTCGTTGTCCACGCGCGTCACCCAAAACGCAAGCGGAAGTGGCGTCTCTACAAGGTCTGACCACTCTTCGCTAATATCAAGTGTAGCCGGCACTGCGCCTTGCGTCCACGCCACCATTGCATCAATCGACGTGATCGCTTCTGCGAATGGAAGCGCTGTGTGTTGGAGGTCTGCTACAATCTCAAACTTCTCCGAAAGCACGATCGAACCAATCATCATCATGTAGTCGCGCGGTGTAGTCGACGCAATTGTTTTCACGTCATGACAGTGTTCGCGGAACCACACGCCTGCAACGTTGGTGTAGTCGTGCGACATCATCATCGGTGCAGGAACAATTCTGTAGTCCACTTTCGAAACAGCAACACCGTATCCATACGGAGTAAGCAATGCAGCATCAACCATGTTGCGCAACATCAACGATGCACATTCATCTTCGGTTGCGCGAACAAGTTTCCATCCGCGTTCATCGCAAACGCGTTGCGCATTTGCAACGAGTGGATCGTAGAGTGTATTGGTAGGGATAGCAAGTTTCATCGACATCGAATGGCCTCATACATAGCAATCCCCGCAGCCACCGCAACATTCAGCGAATGCTTCACGCCTTCCATGGGAATCTCTACAGAGATGTCGCACATGGCAAGCACGTCGTCGCTCACGCCCGATATCTCGTTGCCGAGTACAAGGGTGATGCGTGAAGGTGTGGTAGGGGACAAGGTGGAAAGGGTAGAAATGGGAACAGATGTTGTGGTCAGCTCAAGCGCAACGAGCACAGAACCGCGTGCGCGTTCTGCTTCGAGGGCCACGAATATATCTCCTTCGTACAACCACGGCACCGTCTCATCTGCACCGAGCGCTGTTTTCTTGATCTCGGGTCGTGGAGGAGTGGGCGTATATCCCGTTAGTATCAGCCGTTCGATCCGCATTGCATCTGCCGTGCGGAAGATCGAGCCAACATTATACATGCTTCGGATGTCTTGCAATACCACGGTAACGGCATGACGACGTACAGTGGATGCCTCTGCCACGGTCAGGCGGCGAGCGAGAAGTTCTTCATGGGTGAGTTTGCGCACGCCGCGAATATCGTACTTTCGAGACGTGAAACGTCGCCTCTTTCTTCAAGGACTCCTTGCTCTCTATCCCGCCCTCCGTTTGGTGGCGCAGGGAGCGGCACCGAAGCGTTACCTGGTAATCGGAGATTGGGGAACAGGCGGATCGCTGCAGAAGACCGTGGCAGCCAGTATGAATGCGGTTGCCGGAGAGTATGCCATAACGAGCATCCTGAGCGTGGGCGACAACATCTATCCGAACGGCGTTGTGAGTGATGACGATCCGCAGTGGACGTCGAAATTCGAAAAGATCTATGCCCTTCCGAACCTTTTCGCCCTCCCATGGTATGTTGTTCTTGGGAATCACGATCATCGGTCGAACCCCGATGCGCAGATTGCCTACGGACTGCGCAACCCGCAGTGGCACATGCCTGCGCGGTATCACACCTGGACAGACATCGTGGACGGAGTAACCAACGTGCGATTTGTGGGTCTTGACACACAGCCTATCATGCAGGGAAGTCCGCACATGCATGAGCAACTCACGTGGCTAGAAGAAACGCTGATGGCGGCGAAGGAACAGGTGAAAATCGTGATCGGACATCATCCTATTCGGTCGTACGGACATTACGGCGACCAACAAGTGTTGCTGCGGCATGTAAAGCCAATTCTCGACAGATATCACGTGCAGTTGTATCTCTGCGGTCATGATCACGATGTACAGATTATCCGCAATCCGACGGATTCCTTCTCCTGCATCGTCTCCGGTGGTGGGGCGGGATCACGTCCGACAAAGAAGGGTGTGAATTCTCTCTATGCCGGAACGGCTGGCGGCTTTGTGATGTTGGAGCTTACTGGTTCAGAGATATCGGCGTCGGCCTATGATGCCAAAGGGCATTGTACCAAACATTTACGATTATGAAACGCATTGTCCTTCTCATGTTTCTTGCAGCATCTACCGTATGGGCCCAGCCCTATCCGGATAGCAAGGGTCGTGATTTTTGGATAACGTTCCTTCCGAATTTTCATAACAACCCCAATCAATTGCAGACTGATCCACTGCGGCAGCGCGAGCATCAGATCTATCTCGAGATTGGTGCCGAGCGTCCTGCTTCTGGTACGATCACGCTCCGCGACCGATTTGGCAGCAGTCGCGTTGTGAACTTTGCAATCACAGATCCCAGACAGATCTTCGAGTTTAAAACGTACTACGAACCGTATGAACTACTGGGCTTCAACAACGGTGGTGTGATTGATATTAACGGAGGGCAAGACGAGATAGTAGCGAAGCAGAGCGTGCACATTGTAAGCACCGACGACATCACCGTCTACGCACTGAACCAAGCAGAGCTCACGAGTGAAGCGTTCCTTGTGTTGCCAACAGACGCGCTTGCAGAAGACTATGTGGTGATGGCCTATACGTCTGATGCAAAACTCAGCGGCTTCGGCGCGTTAGCTACGAGCACTACGCCATCACAGTTTGCGATTGTGGCCACGGAAGACAGTACAACGGTCGAGGTGTTGCCAACTGCGCCTACGTTGATAAACAAGACGATGTATTCAATGTTGTTCACGTTACAGCGCGGCGAATCCTATCTCATTCAGGCAGACCCAGCCACGAGCAGGTTTGCAGACCTTACAGGTTCTACTGTGCGTGCATCCAAGCCCGTTGCTGTCTTTGGTGGACAACAACGTGCAACATTGCCCATTCAACAGGCTGATCTTCTTTCTTCACGCGACTGTGTGATCGAGCAGATGAATCCCGTTCGTACGTGGGGCAAGCGCGCGTTTCTTGCACCGTTTGCACTTCCGAGCGACGAAATCGGCATTGGCAATGACTTGTTTCGTGTTGTGGCCGGATTCGATTCCACAAAAGTGGTCGTGGATGGAGATACCGTTGCCTCGCTCAGCAAAGGACAGCACTACGAAGGTGCGCTCACGCAGCCAACGGTGGTTCGTACAACAAGACCGTCACTCATTGCTGCGTTCAAGAAGAGTTCATCTCCATCTGGATCGGCAAATCAGCCGAATAATTTTGGTGACCCATTCATGATGTTGATTCCGCCAAGCGAACAGTTCATGGATTCATACCGATTCGTGAATGTGCAATCGTATAGCTTCAGCGGATCTGTAGACAATCCGCAACTCGACGACTCGGTATATAAAGAGCAGTGGCTCAACATTGTTATTCCAACGCCAAGAGTTGGATCTGTTGTGCTCGACGGAGCTCCCGTGAACCCGGCGCGTTTCCGCGTCTTCCCTGACCCTGAATATTCCTACGCACAGATTGCTATGGGCGGTGGTGTACACTCAATTTCAGCGGACACGAACTTTGGTATCTACGTCTACGGTTACGGAAAAGCAAATTCCTACGGATACGTTGGAGGCATGGCATTCCGTCCGCTTGATGTTACGCCACCACAGTTCGGTGGCGCACCAAGTTGTTTCGACCTAAACGGTGTGGTGTCTGATTCCATCCTTGGTGATACGCGACTCAAGCTTGTACGACTTGTACCACGCACAGATAGTAATGTGGTGCTCACATTCCAGAACGCCGTGTTTCCAGCAAGCAGCGTTCGTTTTGTAATGTCGCTCATCAATCCCTACAACGACGGCGCAGCCGTCATCGAAGCAGAAGATTTTGCAGAGCAACGCTCGCAAACATCCGTCCAGCTTGCGGGCTTTACGATTGGTTTGCGAGAGGTGGGAAGTCAGAACATCATTCCCGGAAAAAGTTGGGTCACTCCGGTTGGCAGAGGCAGATGCGACACCGTTACTATCGTCAACTACGGCGCCTATCCGCACACCATCGACACCATCTCGTTTGGTGTTCACAGCATAAGCGTTGTTGGTGGCACAATGCCATATCGATTGAATCCAGGTGATTCGCTACGACTGGCGTACTGCGCCACATACACGATTCCTGGACTCAATGACGACACGCTCAAGATTGGAGACAAATGCCTGGTTCGTCCGATTCAACATATCGCTGTCGACGTACGACTCGACAACACGCCACCGAAAATCACGGCCGATGTTGATGCGTGTTCTACGCTCGTAAATGTGTCGATCACAGAAACGGAACAAAGCGACTTCGGACTCGACACTATTGCCATCGCCTACAATCTGTTGCAGAACTGCACGCTCGTCGTTACAGACAGCACTGCATCGAGATTCCGTTTTGCGATCACTATTCTCGATCCATTTGCCGACGCAATCTGGGGCGTGTTCGCTGTAGACTCTGCAGGGAATCGATCCATCAGACTCGACACCATTCCTGGCTTCACGCTCAGCATCGCGTCAAGCGGCGGCGGTGGAAGTTCCGTCAACTATGGCGAAGTGGACCTCGGCACGATGGATTGCAAAAACATTTCCATCGAGAACACCGGCATCTTCAGCATCACGATTCCAACGGTAATCATCCGCGGCAACATCCGCTATTCCATTCCTGCGCATCAACTGCCACTTACGCTTGCACCAAAAACTTCTGCGGTGCTAATCGTTTGCTTCGAGCCAGTTCGCGTAGATCTCGAACCGGTGCGTGATACCATCGTCTTCTCTAAAGGCTGTGCAGAAAAAGAACTCGCACTTGAAGGATCTGGCAAGGCGGTAGGGTATGATGGCATTTCTCGTTGCAACATGCCAGTTGGTGTGTCGGTGATCGGAATCCCTTCCGCCCCGCCCCTTCTTGCATCACCCTTACCTGCGTCGAACTCCGTCACAATTGTACTTTCGCAGCCAACAGAGGCTTGTACGGTGCGCATTATCGACGCTGTTGGCGCAGATGCAGCCACGTTTACGTGGAAGGGAATGGCCACGCAAGCGTTGATACTAGACGTTGCGAGTCTGCCCGACGGCATCTACACGTGCGTTGTCCGCAGTGCTCATCTTGTCCAATCCGGCCGTGTCCTCGTAAAGCACTGATACACGAGCCCTTTCACCGGGTCGTCATCACACGAACGTTCGTAAATTGAAGGCTATATGAAAACCTCCCCCCTCCGTCTGTCCATTTTGGTCACGACTTGCGTTCTCCTCGGCATCGGGCTTGGGCTCTACGTCCAACCGGTTGTAAGTGGTGACAATGTGTTTGAACAGGTGCGCAAGTTCAGCGAAGTGCTGAACATGGCACAGAAAAACTACGTCGATGAAGTCGACACACAAAAGCTCACCGAGGCAGCCATCAAGGGCATGCTCGACGAGCTAGACCCGCACTCCGTCTACATCTCAGCGAAAGAGATGACGAAGGTGGAAGAAGATTTCAAGGGCTCTTTTGAGGGCATCGGCGTGGAGTTCGATATCGTGAGTGATACGATTACGATCGTGTCGCCCATTGTTGGCGGACCAAGCGAGGCGCTCGGAATTCAAGCGGGCGATAAAATCACGAAGATCAACGATAGCACAGCCATCAAGCTTACGCGTGAGCAGGTGCCAAAGAAATTGCGTGGCACAAAGGGCACAGTGGTCAAGGTTACCATCAAAAGATCTGGCGAGAAAGAGTTGTTGGTCTTTGATATTGTGCGCGATAAGATTCCGATCAACAGCGTCGATGCCTCTTTCATGATTGATGGGTCGGACGTTGGCTACATCACGGTAAACCGTTTTAGCGCCACTACCTACGACGAGATCATGTCGGCCACGGAACGCCTTCGTTCGCAAGGAATGAAGAAAATGGTTCTCGATTTACGGAACAATCCGGGCGGTTACCTAGACCAAGCGTATCGGATCGCAGATGAGTTTCTCTCGGGCGGACAAAAAATCGTGTATACGAAGGGACGTCGCCCGGAATTCGATGAGGAGTTCATTTCCAATCCTGGTGGATCGCTCGAAGACATTCCGTTGATCGTTATGGTGAATGGTGGCTCTGCTTCTGCAAGCGAGATTGTCTCAGGCGCGGTGCAGGATCTTGATCGAGGTTTGGTGGTAGGAGAAACGTCATTCGGGAAGGGCCTAGTGCAGCGTCAATACACGCTTGGCGATGGTTCCGCCTTCCGACTCACAATCTCTCGGTACTACACGCCATCAGGTAGGCTCATCCAGCGGCCCTACGACGATAAGTCCAAGTACTATCGTGGAGAGGGTAGGGATGAAGGTGAAGAAGGGGACAACATCACGCACGACAAAGACAATTCCGACACGAATCTTCGGAAGCGTCCTGTGTTCAAGACCGCGAGCGGTCGTACCGTCTATGGCGGTGGTGGTGTAACGCCCGACTATATCGTCAAGAGCGACACAATCGGATTCCTTGCTCGAAAGCTGCGTGCAAAGAATTTGTTCTGGCAAACAGCAGACGACGTGATGAAGGATCAGGGCAAGCAGATTCGCGCAACGTACGATGGCAACTTGGGCAAGTTCTTGCGTGAGTTCAAGATCAACGAAGACGTGATCGACATGCTCAAGAAGAACGCCAAGGCCAAAGACGTAGAGTGGAAAGAAGACGAGTACAAACAGGACGAAGATTTCTTGCACGACGTGATCAAGGCATATGTTGGGCGCATGGTGTTCAACAACAACGGATACACGTCGGTGATGCTCCACATGGACAAGCAATTTCTCAAAGCGATGGAATTGTTCCCGGAAGCGAAGAAGATCGCAAAGCTTCGCTAATACACTCAGAGTTCGAGAGCACAAAGACAATATGATAACGATCAAACAATTCACAGTAGCAGCGTTCGCGTTGTTCATCGTCGGTGTTGTTGGCTTCGGGAGTACTGCGCTTCATGCACAGGCACTCATTCAACCAGGCGAAGAACTCACGTATCGTGTGTCCTATCTCGGCATCACACTTGGCACTATCAAAACAGTTGTTGAACCGTACACCACGCTCGACGGTAAGAAGAGTGTGAAGGTAAAAGTTCACATCAACTCTAGTCCGAGTATCCCATTTGTATCGCTGCACTCCATCTACGAAAGTTGGATGGACGAGAACATGATGTATTCGATGAAGTTCAATGCCAACACGCAGAACGATGCTGGCACGTGGGACTTTGATCAGTACTTGTTCGATTACGATGCTGGCAAGCTCGTGATGGAGAAGTACAATGGCAAGGAAAAATCTTCTACGAAGAACTACGACATCAAGAAGAAGTACAACGATGGCAGCTCGCTCTTATTCGCAGCTCGCCGATTGCTGTATGCGAGGAAGTCGCTTCGTATTCCAACAACCATTATGGACGACACCGTAAATACGGTGATCAACTTTAGTGGCAAGCAAGAGTCTGCAGAGATCGACGCGGTGAACTATCCCGTGAAGTGCGTGTATTTCTCTGGAGAAGCAAACTGGACTGGTATCTACGGGATATCCGGAACCTTCCAAGGTTGGTTTAGTGACGACGAAGCGCGCGTGCCGATCAAGGCAAAAATGAAAGTGTATGTAGGCAACGCTTTGATCGAACTCATGCAGTGGAAGCGTGCAAACTGGCAGCCACCCAAGGCCGGATGAGAGCATCGCTCATCATCATCGATGGGGGAGGGTCAACTACAGATGTAGCTGCCTTTGACGGTACTCGAGAGATCGGTAGGTCTACGTTTCCTTCGTGCAAGCCCAATGCCGAGAGCATGCAAACAGATGAGCTCTGTCGGCATTTGGGCACGTGGCTCGTCACAACCCGTTGTGCGATCACGGAAACAACGTTCCTCCTCATTGGCATGTCGGGCATTTGGTCTGTCGAAGAACGTCGATCCTACCTCTCAGACTTCGACATGTCGTGGTCGCACTACGTTGGCGACCTGCTTCCTCGCACAAGCGTTATCAGTGACGTTGAACTCGTCCAACTCGCGGCGCTGCAAAGCGGATCCGGAATTGTCCTCATAGCCGGAACAGGATCCATTGCGTTAAGCGTAGACACGCTTGGCATTCAACGTCGGTGCGGTGGATGGGGTCCGCGTATCGACGACGCCGGCAGCGGATTCTGGATTGGACGCGAAGCATTACGTGCGGTTGCGCGCATGCTCGACGGACGTGGTCCAACGACGCTTCTGATACGTCCGGTTGCAGCGTTCCTTGTCGTAGATCCCAACGACGTCATCTCCTTACAAAACAAACTTCGCGCTACGTCCATCGACCGATGTGCACGCTTGGCGCAAGCTGTCCTCTCGTATGCGGAAGAGGGCGATGCGATTGCGATCAACATCCGTCAACGCGCCGCCGACCACCTTGCCGCCCTCGTCCTTGCCGTTCGTGCAACGATCCCTACTGTCGAGCCCAACCTCATTCTGTACGGATCGCTGTGGCAGAACGAGATGCTCCGATCGATGGTCATCTCGCTCGTTGCAGCGGCACATCCAGACACATCGTGTTCGATACTTGCAGACGTTTGTGCATCTGCAGCGCGCGCACTCACGCCAGAAGAACTTGCATGAAACATCTTTTGCAGTCGGCGACGTTGCTCGAAATTCTCACGCGCGTTGCGGCGGTAGAGGAAGGGCAGTTGCGCATGTGGGGGACGATGTCTGCGCATGAAATGATATGTCACATGACCGAGTACATGCAAACCGCAAATGGATCTGCGGCGATCGAGGTTCTTCCACGTCCGGTGAGGTTTGTGCTTCGAATATTCAAGCCCATCATCCTGCGCATGAACTCCATCCCCAAAAATGCACGTACGGCCAAGGGTTGGGCAACGGCCTTGGGTGAGGGATTACAACCTTCAGATTTTGAGCGTGATCAGCAAGTGCTGCTGCATCTCGTACGGCAGTTCCGGGCCCGCAACCCCAAGGCAATGGAAGCCATGCATCCGTTTTTCGGTCCGGTGACGAATGAAGTGTGGGCGCGTATGGCCTACATCCACTTCGACCACCACCTCCGCCAATTCGGCCACTAATTCCTTCCCGGCAGCCTCCCGGCAGCCTCCCGGCAGCCTCCCGGCAGCCTCCCGGCAGCCTCCCGGCAGCCTCCCGGCAGCCTCCCGGCAGCCTCCCGGCAGCCTCCCGGCAGCCTCCCGGCAGCCTCCCGGCAGCCTCCCGGCAGCC
>JBBRES010000100.1:0-9222 GCA_038202665.1 Kapaibacterium sp. (SeqCode)
CGCTCGCTGCGTGGATTTGCCTTCGTCGCGGTCGTGAAATGCGCGGAGTAATGATTGCATGGAATATCATTTCTATGCTTATTCTCACGAACATCATGGTCGTTGGCCTCCTTTCCGCCCCCACAACCTTCCGCGTATTCACCGAAGGACCTGCCAATCGCGTGGTCGCGCTCTGGCCTTGGATCTGGCTACCATCCTTCGTTGTGCCTATGGCACTTGCCGGACATCTGTTCTCTCTCCGGCAGCTCTTTCTATTGCGCTCTTCGCGTGCCACAAAACGTGCGGACCCAACCTTACCGCTCTCGCACAACTAACTGCTGTGTTGTGGTAGCGTTGGCACTCATGGTTTGAACATAGTACGTACCGGCGGGCCAATCGCGCACGTCGAGTACACGCATTGCATCCATCGTTGCTTGATAGACTACTTCGCCAATGAGTGAGTAGATGCGAACCGTAGATGGTGTCGTTACTTCGATGCGTGTCGTGGTTGTTGCTGGATTCGGCGAGAGCGTACAACGCGGCGCTGCGGATACGTCGTCAAGCACGGAAACGGCAGGTTGCGTGGAGGCAATGACAAGTTGCGTTGGCGCGGTACATTGCTTGCCCCCAAAGAAGCGCGCAGAGCCGCGATAGCCAGGATTGGCCTCGGCTGCCACAGCCGTTCGTGCGCCCCACACATTGTCACTATTCGCATCGCGCAGGAAGTACACGAGCGAAGCCGGAGTCGACCCCTCGCTTCGTTGCACAAGGATGTCTTTGATCACCAATTGATCAGGTGTGGTAAAGGTGTTCGCACCAAACGACCGAAGGATGTAGTATCCGCTGCGAACATGATCAATTCCTGTTGGCAATGGTTGCGGTGGAATGCGAAGATGCGTGAGTACAACATCATTTGCTGGTAGTGGTGGTGCAATAGACCACGAGAGCGACATGTTCAGAATGTTGAGTTCGGGAGTATCCGCTGTTGTGACAACGCGCTCTGATTCCCCGGGACCAACTGGTGCCGTAGACAATGCTCTGTCTGCAGAATTGGCAAGCATTGCGTGAAGGTTGCCTACGGCGTCGATGGCCTGACCAGCTTGTTCATTGAATTGGTAGTAGGCGATGAGATCGTTTGTCGATGCGTTCGTCAAATGCATGTCGCGTTTAATCTCGTCATCGGTAAGTGCCCGATCGTATATCCGCACTTCATCGATCAACCCGTTAAAGACACGTCCGCCGGTAGGGTCTTGGCCGATAGATGTTTCACTGGCAAACGTTTGCACTGGATGCGTAAAGGCGAATGCCTCGCTCTTGCCATTGCAGTAGAGTCGTGCCGAGTCCGCAGTAACAACGAGTGCCACGTACGTCCACTCATTATCTGGCACGAACAGTTTAGACTTCAGCCACCAAGCGTCTCCATTCCAATGGTATCGAAGCGTGTGGTCTGATTCAAGATTGATTCCAGCAATCGTTCCCGATCCCCTACTCATCACAATTCCTGTGAAGGAGTTTTGCTGACCACTGCGTCTGATCCACGTTGAAATCGTTGTGGCAACACGCGTGCGATTCATGGGAGGTATTGTAGCATAGGCAGAGCGTCCGTCGGTTTTCAGTGCACGACCCGGCATGCTATCTGGAAAACATTCACTCAAGACGGTGATGCAGCTATCGAGTGTGACCCTATCTACACCATTCGCATCGGTGACGACGAGCGTGGCAGAATACGTTCCTGGTTTTGGATACACAACGCGGATGTGTGCGTCAGTGAGTGTGGTTACCACTCCACCGGGCAGCGACCAGCGCCGAGTAACTGTAGACTCATCTGCAGATGAGTGGTCGTGAAACACGATGGTATCGCGTGTACACATCGAAACATATCGATCTGCTGAGATCACTGCCATTGGTGGTGCTGCCGCGTAGAGCGGCGCCTCGAACACTCCACGGTTCGTGGCTGCGCGAATCTTCTGCTCGCGGTAGCAAATGTCGAACGTCGTCACAGACGTCACAGGCAAACTATCGCTATACAGCACCCAGTCCTTCATAGTCTCATCTCGATAGTACACACCAATGTCTGTACCGAGGTAAACACCACGATTCGTCCCACGCTGATGCACAAGCGCCCGACAACCCATGATTGGCAACGTGCCGCTGTAGTTTTCCCATGTGGCCCCGCCATCTACGGATCGAATCACCTTCGCATCGGTTTGATTCCCACCAATAGAGATCCATATCACGTTGGGTTCTCGAGCACTGATGGCAACATCGGCAAGGCGCCACGCATTTCCTTTGATGAGTGCCGTTGGTGGACTGATCGTCGTGAAGGATTTTCCTGCGTCTGTAGATCGCAGTACGTTGTAGTTATCGTAGTATCCATTCTTGTGCATCATCACAATCGTACTCGGATCTCCGTCGCAGATCCGTACAAGGCGAACCTTGCTCTTTGGAGTAACGCGTATCGTAGACCACGACGCGCCATTATTGGTTGATCGCGCAAGAATAGAATCTGCGCCAACCCATAGTTCAGAGCTGCATCGAGGGTGCTGGATAAGCGGACTTGTAGGCTTGATCGACATATCACGTCGTGCGAGATCTTTCGAGGCACTGCCACTCAGCGTTACACGATGCCACGTTTGCCCCATGTACGTGTTGGCATAAACCGTTCGTGCATCGCCGTAGTTGACAAGGCCACCATCGTTATCGCCACCGTAGATGTGTAACCATCCGTCGTAGGCGTTGCCGTCCTTGAGCAATACTCCGTTGTGATAGGTACCACCGAGCATGACATTACAATCGCTAAAGCCTGCACCCCATCCCCAAAACTCCGTGCCCTGGATGCCGCGCGTCATGTCGTCGAAACTGTTACCATTGTTCGTGCTCAAGAACACACCACCATCGGAGACCACCCACACACGATTGCCATAGATCTTGATGTCGTGACAATCCGCATGAACATACTTTGGCTTAGAGGCCGCACCATACGTCCAATGTGCATTGCACACAAAGGTTGATCCACCATCGTTCGACGTCCACACGTTAATGCCACATACAAACACACGATTGGCATCCGTTTCTGAAACGTTCAAACCAAGATCGTAGTAGTACTGTCCGCCCGGTTCCAAACCCTTCGCATCCCAGCACATCATGTTCACATTCACAGAGTCGGGCTTACCGCCCGGCGCGGTTCCACAACAACGCATCGTAAAGGACTCGCCTTCATTCGTCGAAAGGTACATCCCAACGGTACCATCGCTACTGTCGATGTTTCCCGGTGCGATCAGATACACGTTCTGTGTTGCAGCGGGCGTCACGGCGATCTCCCACCGACGTGTGTGTTCCTTCTTTGCAACGTTTGGAATCGGGAGTCCTTTCCCTGCCTTTACGAACGATGAACCCGCATTCGTGCTCTTGTAAAATTCACAAGAGTCTCCCGTGTGGCGCACCACATACATGGTGGGAGCTTTGATCGGGTGACGTTCGATCTCGTACACTTCGCCATCGATCACCTTGGTGAACGTGGCACCCGCATTGGTGCTGTAAAAAAGTCCGCGATTCGTTGCAACGTGCAGCTTACTACGCTCCACTGGATTGAGCGACATGTCCCACACAACAAGGTCGCTGTAGAACCCATCCTTGAGTCCGGTTTCTTCCCATGTGCTTCCACCATTCGAGGAATGCATCACGCCGAGCGAACAGCCGAAATAAACGTTACGTGCATCACCGGGGTCCACCAAGACACTGCGTACTTCTCGCACCATCATCGTGGCTGTTACGTTCGACCACGTCCGCCCGTTATCAACACTCTTCCACAATCCTGCAGTAGCCGTTCCCACGTACACCACGGATGTGTCGCTCACTCCTTGCGCAACGGTATAGCAATGAGCCTGACCGGGGGCGTATGAAAGTCCAAGTGCTTGCTTGTCCCACGAGAACGGACCGATGCTCTTCCATGAGGTCGACCGTTGTTCGCTTTCATGAGAACGCACGTTAAAGCGAGCACCCCATATTCTGTCTTGCTCCAAACGAGAAAGCGCCGGGACACGATAGAATCCGCTTGTATCAGCGAACTGTTCCATCATGCGCACCCAGCGCTTGTAGTCTTGCGTTTCTCTACTCTTTACGAATGGCCGAGAGCTCCAGTACTCTTCATAGGACCGAGTAACCTCGAACACATTTGGATTCGGACCATAGAGTAGGTCTACCCAGTGCTGAGCGTGAACAATCGGCGCGGCCCACAAGAGAATGGCCGCACATGCAAGAATTCTGGAGTTTATGCACATGCGGCCAAAAGTATGAAATGTCACTCACCCACGCTTCAGGGATTTTCCTGAACGTTGGCATAGGCACTAATCACAAAGTCGGGGTTTTCGTCGCTTGAAGTCTTGAATTTCACTTGACCGTTAAATGGCCCCTTCACCTTTGGAGTGGCATGCAATTCGAGTACGAGTTTGCCGCCTGGCTTGATGGTTTTCGTGCCGGATACGTTCAGCTTCATGTCGTTATCCACTTGGAAATCAGACACAATCAGGTCCTTCGTGTCGTTGTTCACCACGTCTAACTGTGCCGACATTTCCTTACCAACGAATGGATTCACAAAGGCAAAGTACATCATCGGGGTCAGCTGTACTTTTCGAATAATATCGGCCTTCAGGAACAGGTACTTTGTAGAGTCTGGACCCGGCGTGTTGCTTCGGACCGTGATGTTCTTCACCAACTGACCGGACTGCATGGGTGAAATGTTCAGCGTTACACCCATCGTGCTGATCTCGCCTGGCATGAGTTCCGTTTTATCCGGATCTGTTTTTGTACAGCCACAACCCGGCTTGATCTCGAGAAGCTTCAGTAACTCCGTCCCAACATTCTTGATCTTGATCGTGGCCTCGAGGTGACCTTCCTTAGGCGCAGGGATCTGGCCCCAATCGTAGGTATCTCCGCCAACGACTTCAATTTTTGGTTGTGCAAGGGCCACAGCAGACATCGCGACGAAACAGCTCGCGACAATGAACAATGAACGCATTATTCTACTCCATGTGATAAAGAAACTTGATTTCATTCTACGATCAGTCGACGAACAACATGTTCGCCATCCTGTGTGGTGGTGGTGATCAAATACATTCCAGGTGCGACTCCATTGAGCGGAACCGAAATCTCGTGAACACCTGGATCGAGCGATACAGGATCCGTCAAGTCTGCCACATACACACCAGCAGTCGTGTACGCAGCCAAGTGGACAGTGGCGCCGTATCGCAAGTCAATCGTACACAACGCAGCCGTGCGAGCCGGATTGGGAGCGATTGAAATGTCTTTGATGCGCGACGCATCGAGTCTGCACATGTCAAAATAACTCTGTGCATGCGGAAGAGACCTACACGCCTCTGACGGCGTAATGCATCCGCGTTGGACCTCCGACAAAAGATTCAACTCCAACATAATCGGCACGCGATATCTCTCTGGCAACAACGAGATCAGATCGCCCGTTGGCTTGTACCATTCCACCGTTTCCACCTTGCCAAGTTCGGTTTGCTCAACTCGACGGACGGGGATATAGAGTGCACTCATTTGAACATACTCTTTGCCGTTGTCGATCACCGACGAAGCTTGTGCTGTGTGCGTCAGACATTCAAGTGTACGCTGCTCACGTACGCGACCTGATGCATTCGACGTACTCACGCGTTTCGTCCGAATCTCGGGCTGCAATCCGTCTGGCAACGCTGCAAACTCTGTAGCAGAAAGGTCTAAAAAAGGAAGTCCCGCAATGCGTGCGCTGCTTGCTTGAGGATGCGTTGCCACCTTCACATGATTCGAGACAATGTGCGTTTGCGATGGCACGGGCTGGCGTTCTTGTGCCTCTTGTACAGGTATTGGAGCAACAGACGAGGTGATGGATGAGGTGATGGATGAGGTAATGGATGCAGGTGGCGGGGTGGGAAGGTTCGCATCGTGTTGCACATACCACATTGTTATCGCGGCAACTCCAACAAGTGCGCATGCGGTAACGAGCCATGACGTTGAACGTTGTGGCGTAAGTGGCGCTGCCGGACTGCGATGTAGAGCATCTGCGACATCAGTTTCACTCAAGAGTGGCGATGCTGGTGTTGCTTTTCGTAACGCATCAAAAGCGTTTCGAGAATGCATGGTGTTCATAGCGGTACCTCTTCGAAGTTCGGAACGACCGTTGGTGATGGTTGCGCATCGGTGAGCATCGTTCGCAACCGTTTGCGCGCTCTATGCAGTCGAACCTTCACCGCTACAGAAGTACATCCCTGTGTTGTTGCAATGTCCTTCAACGAAAACCCCATTACTTCGAACAAGATGATGGCCTGTCGTTGGTCGTCGGGCAACGTAGCAATGGCATCGTGCAGAATTCGAACATCGGTGCTCATTTCAGCGGACGGTCCGCCGTCGAACAGCCTATCGAAGTCATCGGGAAGCGTCGACACCTGTCGTGCAGCATGTGCACGCCTTGCCTGCCATGTGCGCGATGCAATCGTAAAGAGAAAGCTCATAAAGGCTCTCTCGTCTCGGACCGTATCAAACCGCTCATATGCCGCCGCAATCGTATCCGCCACTAACTCTCTTGCTTCGTATCGACTATGCGTGAGATGCAACGCAAACCGTTCAAGCGCGGGCTGAACAGGGCGAAGTGTCTGCATAAATCGTTCCTGACGGGAGATGGTGGCCATGGATGCTGCTGGTGTACGGGCGAGTAGGTGGAGGAAGTGACCGCAAGGTTACGGCAACGACGAAGAAAGCCCATGATTCATGAGAAACTGGGTGTCGCCTACGCGTTCGAGCCGTCAAATCCACCTTGGACCGCCGCAATTCGCACCTTCACATAGGTAGCGAGGGCTGCGCCGCCCATCAAGGTGAGTGTTACCGATACAAGCAGGACTGTTTCCCAAAACGGGTTTTCGCGACGTAATCCATCGAGCAACAGGCCAATCTCAAACACGGAGAAGGCAAGGTTCGCTGCAATGGCTACGGAGATCATCGCATTGTAGACGGGAAGCGTCGCCGCTGTGTATCGTTTGAGTCCGTACCATGCCAGAAATGCATGGAACGAGACAATCGGCACTTCGAACAAATGAAACACAAGTACGCAGCCAAGTGTGCTGCCACATACCGTACACGAGGACCATGGGATGTTGATCAGGAATGGGACGTGGGCTGCACCTAAGCCGTACACGACGGCCACCACTGTCACCCAAGAATACATGCGAACCAATCGATGGAGCTTCTCTCGTGAAGCAACGTTCTGCGTCATAATGATACCCCTCTTGTGAAGTAGCGTGAATCTACATAGAATTCTGATTCTTCATAGTTTCCAGTCGAATTCAATCGCCGAGTTCCGTCGGCACTCACTTTCCTTTCCTCCATGCTCCCTACCGTCTTTGGTTCAACTCCTCAAGGAGCGCGTTACGATCGTTGCATTGCATCCCCACAGTACTCTCGTGGTGCGTTTCGGAATACAGAAAACACGCCGCAGATCGTAAACGTAGAAGCGTGGTGGAGCATCATGTGGAAGATCCTTTCGAATTCAACAGAGAGCACACCGAGAACACCCATTCCGCATGTGATGACGGATCTGCATAACGATACGCAGCGACCGTGGGAGATTGTTTGGTTTGGACATTCATCGTACTTGATTACGAATGGGACGAACAGGATTGTCGTCGACCCAGTGTTATCCGGCAACGCCTCTCCGTTTCGATTCATTGGTCGTGCCTTCAAAGGCGCTAACGAATACAAAGAGCATCACATTCCAAAGATTGATGTGCTCTTGCTCACGCACGACCACTATGATCACTTGTGCATGCGAACGGTTCGTGCACTAGCACCGCGAACGATGCGCATCATCACGTCGCTTGGTGTTGGCGCTCACCTTGAACGCTGGGGAATTCCATCATCGAAAATCACAGAACTAGATTGGTGGGAATCTGTAGATGTAGGCACGTCGATGAAGTTCACCGCTGCGCCGGCGAGACATTTTTCAGGTCGTGCATTCAAGCGTGGTGACACGTTATGGTCGTCGTTCATTCTCAACCTTCCGGACCACCGGCTTTATCTTGGCGCCGACTCAGGCTATGGCCCACACTTTCAAGAGATTGGCGAACGCATTGGCGGATTCGATTTGGCTATCCTGGAGGCAGGTCAGTACGGCGCTAACTGGCCCCACATTCACATGCTTCCGGAGCACACAGTTCAAGCTGCGCACGACCTCCAAGCAGCGGCGCTCCTTCCCGTTCATTGGGCGAAGTTTGCATTGTCATATCATCCGTGGGACGAGCCGATACAACGTGTTCTACGTCACGCCCATACCACCGGAATGCGAGTTGCTACACCAATGATTGGAGAGCCGATGCCCCTGCGTGGAGAGCTTCCACAACGCCACTGGTGGGAGTGACGATTGCAACGCCGGTGTTCTTCATTGCGAGGCCGGTGTTCTTCATTGCGAGGCCGGTGTTCTTCGCTTTACGATCAGGTATCCTACGAGAAGTACTGCGCCAATACCCACGCCTTTTAATGCAGAGCTCGGATCGCTGATGAGAATATTCAGTGCAACGAACGTGCATGTAGCGATCAGCACAAGTGGCATGAGCGGATACAGTTTCATACGATAGCCGTTTGCGATCTCGTTACCAATACCGCGAGATCGAAGCACAAACACGGTAGCGGCAGACGTTGCAATACCAATTGTATACATAAAGATGCTGTAGTTCAGAATCGCATCGAAGGTACTCATCATACTAAACGTTGCCACGCTAAGGATCATGAACAGCGTTAGTGAGACGGTATGAACTCCTGTGCGCTTACTTCTGTGGGCAAACATGCGAGGCAGGGCGCCATCTTCGCTCATGGCTGCCATGACGCGCGGATTCGACAAAAGGATGGCATTGATATAGACAAGCACTGCAAGGAACAGGAGTGCGGAAATCAAATGCGTGCCCGCACTCCCCAACACGGTACCTGCCATGATGGCGGCGATGGAGTGTGACGTTTTGAGTTGTTCGAATCCGATAACGTACACATAGGCAGCGTTCACGCACAGGTATAGAGTCACAATAATCGCAATGGCCGGGATGATGGCACGGGGCATCGTTCGTGACACGTCGCGAACGTCTGCACCAAAGTTGATTGTTTGCTGATAGCCGCCATACGTAAACGATACTGCAATCAGCGCCAGTCCGAACGCTTGAGCGATACCCATCATCGATGTAGGAGCATTTGTTAGAGCAAGCGTAG
>JBBRES010000101.1:0-9147 GCA_038202665.1 Kapaibacterium sp. (SeqCode)
AGGCATGGGAGGAGGCTGCGTTGCCGAGGAGGCAGACACAGCGCCCATTGTGCGCATGATCGATGCCACTTCGAACGCCTGTTGCATGTTGTGGTCTGCCGCAATTGTGCGGTAGTTCACGATGTCGATAATCGTTCCAACGTAGCATAGACCAAAGGTAAACAGGTAAAGTAAGCCAAAACCGATCTGGCCCGTTACGAAGCGTTGGATCCCAGCGATCCCAAAAAATCCAAGGAGCGCGAGAATAAGGATCATTTGGGGATCCTTCCGACGTGCTCGATACATCATAGCGAATTGCTGGGCTTGCTCATCCGTCAGCGGGTTGACGAGCATGGAGACGTAGGCGAATTCGGCGCCATCAATGTCGGGCAGGAATTGGTAGATGTTGGCCACGAGACCCTCCAGCGAAAGTAGTTGAACGAATGGTCAATGTCACGATACGAATTATAAACAGTATGATGGCCGGTATTCCAAGCCAATGAGCGTCGATGGATCCAATCAGGTTGCCGCGAAGCGCATGCCCAATCGATCTGCCCAGTCCGCAGCCCCAACAGCCCTCAAACCCGAGCAGAGTTGGAACGCAGAACGTGAGATGTCCTTCCAGTCCCGGACCCCATATTCCCAGTCCGACCAAGGCAACCGTCCACGTCCACGCTTCGAGCGGGACAAGGGAAAGGGCGGCAAGGATCTTATTGAATATGCTGATCATAGGGCTTGGGGTACGCAGGGATGAAGATTGGGTTGCAGAAGAATGTGGAAAATCTCGCAACTCGTTTGGTTATAACGACTCAATTGCCTAGGTTGCGAGTCTATTTTTTGAAACAGACCCCCAACGGACGTTATGTACGCAGTCGTTGAGATAGCCGGACAGCAATTTGCAGTCTCGCCAAAACAGACGGTCTCCGTTCCGCTCTTGGACCAACAAGTAGGCGACACGGTAGAATTTACCAACATCCTTGTAGCAAGTGATAATGGCAAGGTTTCGGTTGGCGCCCCTTATATCAAGGGTAGCGTCAAAGCCGAAGTGCTGAACCATGGCAGAAGCGAGAAGGTTCTCGTCTTCAAGAAAAAGCGACGTAAGGGCTATCAGAAGCTCAATGGTCACCGCCAAAACTTCACGACGCTCAAGATCAAAGACATTACAATCTAAAGGAACACCGTCATGGCACACAAAAAAGGTGGCGGATCTACGAAGAACGGACGCGACTCGAATGCTCAGCGCCTTGGCGTGAAGAAGTTCGGTGGCGAAGCCGTCGTAGCCGGCAACATCATCATTCGTCAACGTGGCACGCACGTCCATCCCGGAAAGAACGTTGGTCTTGGAAAAGATTACACGATCTATTCGTTGATCGACGGACATGTTAAGTTCGAGCGCAGAGACAAGACACGCTTGAAGGTTTCTGTGTATCCCGCAGCTAATTGATGATTGTGATCATCGCATCATAGGACGCCTCTTTGCAGAGGCGTTTTTTATTTCAACCAATTCCTACCCCCATGAAGACCCCCGTTCGTGTTGCTGTAACCGGCGCAGCCGGCCAGATCGGATATAGTTTGTTGTTCCGCATTGCCAGTGGCGAAATGCTTGGCAAGGATCAGCCTGTAATCTTGCAATTGCTTGAACTCACCCCGGCATTGAATGCATTGAAGGGTGTAGCCATGGAACTTGACGATTGCGCCTTCCCGACGTTGGCAGGCATTGTGCAATCGGACGATCCGATGGTGGCGTTCAAGGATGCAGACTATGCATTGCTCGTTGGTGCACGTCCACGCTCGAAAGGCATGGAGCGCAAAGATCTCCTCGAAGCCAATGCTCAAATCTTCACCGTGCAAGGGAAGGCATTGAATGCTGTTGCAAACCGCAACGTAAAGGTTGTTGTCGTGGGTAACCCGGCTAACACGAATGCTCTTATCACACAGAAGAGCGCACCAGATTTGAATCCAGCAAACATCACAGCATTGATGCGCCTAGATCACAATCGTGCTCTTTCGCAGATTGCCCAGAAGATCGGCAAGCATACCACGGATCTCACGCACTTGACGGTCTGGGGTAATCACTCTGCAACACAGTACCCAGACATTTTCGCCGTCGAAGCCAGCGGTTCGAAGGCATGGTCGATGATCAACGACGAAGCCTGGCTCACAGAGAACTTCATTCCAACTGTTCAAAAGCGTGGCGCGGCAATCATCGAAGCTCGTGGCTTCTCAAGCGCAGCATCCGCTGCCAATGCGGCTATCGAGCACATGCGTGATTGGGTTCTTGGTACGCCTGCCGGCGATTGGACTACGATGGGCATTCCAAGCGATGGCTCGTATGGCATTCCTGAAGGTGTGTTGTATGGATATCCAGTAACATGCTCGAATGGATCGTACACAATCGTGCAAGGACTTGATGTGTCGGACTTCTCACGCACTCGCATGGATGCTACGTATCAAGAATTGCTTGAAGAACGCAATGCTGTTCAGCACTTGTGGTAAGTCTCTTAGAGATTACTGCGAACGAACGGTAAAGAGAAGGACTGCGGTAATCACGGCAGCACCAACGAAAATGGCGGGCTCGAGAATGTCTTGCCACAATGTTGTTGGTCGCGGTGGAAGCATCGATCGCGTTGCATGATGTTGATCTGATTGAAGTCTCTCTGCCTGCTCTCGTGAAATCTTCTCGTCTATTTTCGACGAACATGGAACGCTCGATATGCCGCGCTGCGGTGTATCGAGCGTTCCTCGTAGTGAAGTAGTGATGGTGCGAATGACGGTGTCTGCCGACTCCGTATTTGCGTACGACGTAGACACATCTACAGGCGTGATCGTGAGTTCAGATGTTTCCGTACCGCCACTCTCGGCAACCAACACACCACCCCGCTCTTGCACTGATTGCGAGGCCGTTGCTTGAATCCACAGTGAATCCGGATGAGTAGCCACAACAACGTGAACACTCTCTCCTGCGCGAATGCTTTTCGTGATCTCACTCAAACACCGTCGAAGATGTTCATCAAGCACAACTACCGTGCTACGTCCCGTGCTATCTGTCCCAGCCCTTGCACTCACGCACACGACAAGGACAACCAGTAACAGTGCGACACGCATTTTCACGCGTGGTGCTTTGTGTGTTTGCGTAAGCTCAGAAGTGCAGATACAAGCGCGTGCTCATTCGTGTACAGTGCAGGTCGAACACGGAGCATCCGTCTGCGATTCGCAATGCGGATCTTGACCACTGAAAACATTCCGCGTACGCGAATGCGTTGATCGCGACCAAGAGCAATGCGCTCGATCTCGCGAACGTTGAAGGTCCGCTCGTGAAACCGACTCGTAAACGAGATACCGTCTTCCGACACAATGATGGTACGTCGTGCAATGCGATTCACGACGAATGCAATCGTCGATCCCAACACGAACACGCCCAAAAGCACAACCACTGGATCTGTAAGCACTACGCTTACTGCTCCTGTTTGCAGTGTGTTTTCCCAGAGAGCTTTGGCAACCACGTAGACGATCAACGTGACTGCGTAGAAGGCAATGGACTGCCAGTAGAAATCATATCGGTGAAAGAATTCTGCTGGTAAGTGGACGGGCTGCAGGGTGTCGGTCATCGTGGTCCTCGATTCGTGCTCATCAACATGATCGCAGCTGCGGCATCTGCCGCAGCGCGTGGACGTCCGAACGACCGCATCACGTCAGCCATCTTCATGCGCTGCTCTTCATGTTGCATCAATTCTTCAATCGTTGATACAAGTATCGTCAAAACATCTGCATCCTTCACCACAACTGCTCCGCCGGCGTCGGCGATCACCTGCGCGTTATGCTGTTGTTCTCCTGTAGATGCAGATGGCAGTGGAACGAAAACCGCCGGCTTTCCAACGATCCCCAACTCAGCGATCGTGGTGGCACCACTTCGACTCACCACAAGGTCTGCAGCGGCATAGGCGGCACCCATGTCGTCGATGAATGCACGTATCACCACGTTCGGCGGTGCTTCGGCGTTAAACGTGTATGACGCTCCCGTTTGCCATATCACCTGGAATGGCGCCGCAGCCAACCGCGGTAGTGCTGCCTCTATGGCAGCATTGATCGCGCGTGCACCAAGACTACCACCAAAGACGAGCACCGTTGGAACATCGGGCTTCAGACCCCATGCCTCCCTTGCCTCCCTCGCATCCTTCATGGATGGAATCTGCGAACGGACTGGGTTTCCAGTAACGACGAGCTTGGACGCAAGCGACGGCGCATAGTAGCGGACACTTTCGTTAAAGGAAAGGAAGATGGCAGTTGCTAAGGGGGCAAGGCGGGCATTGGTTTTGCCCGGGTTGACGTTGGATTCGAGAAGGAAGAGAGGGATGCCCTCTCGTGAGGCGGCAAGGCCAGCAGGAAAGCTGATGTAGGCGCCAGTGCAGATCACGGCATGTGGTTTGAACCGACGGATGGTGGCACGAGCGATTCGGGTGCTCTGAAGGATCTTCCACGGAAGCGTGAGCGTGGAAGCATGTCGCACGCCTTTGAAGCCCACGATGGGCATGCCTACATAGTCGTAGCCAAGCGCGGGGATCAAGGTGGTTTCCATGCGATCCATGCTGCCAAGAAACACGACGTCGCATGCACCTTGGGTCTGCTCTCGGAGTTGCTCCACAACCGCCACGGCGGGAAAGATGTGGCCGCCCGTCCCACCGGCGGCCACCACTACGCGAAGTCGATCGTTACGGCTGTTTTGCATGTGGCAGAATTTACCGAAACAGGCCCTCATTCCGTAACTTGTAGGATGAAGAGAATCGCTCTACCCCTCGCCCTTGTTCTTGTGTTGCTTCCGTTCACGCTGAATGCGCAAGCACCGAACGTCAAACAGTTTATCACACAGATCGCCAATGGATGGACAACAGAGGCCAAGCGCGCCTTGCCAGACATGTTGGTGGACTATCCAGAAGATCCGGGCGTGATGTTCATGCATGCGTCGCTGGTAGAAGATCCGGCGCGCTCGCTAACAATGTTTGAACGCGTCGTGAATTCGCATCCGAAGAGCGAGTGGGCAGATGATGCTCTGTTTCGCATCATTGCCTATTCATGCGTGAAGAACAGCGTCGAAAGGGCCCGCAAGGCCTTGCTCACAATGCGCGAGCAGTATTTGCAGTCCGAATACCTAGCCGCAGCGAACGACCTTGTTCGTATGACGGTGGGTCTTCCACCCGTGCAAGACAAGAAAGTTGCCGCATCGCCGGCGCCCGCCACAACAGTAACGCCGGCAGTTGCTGCGGCGGCAGCAGCTGCGCCAGCTGCAGATCCTTCCAGACCGTTTACGATCCAAGTGGGTTCGTACACATCAAAGGACCAAGCTCAGTCTACGCTCGACTCCTTCAAAACAAAACGAATGAAGGCAATGGTAGTAGAGGTGGCAAGGGGCAACTGGAAGTCCTTCACGATTAACGTAGGCGATTACGCAACGATTGATGAAGCGAAGGCCGAAGTCAATGCCGTCAAGACGATCTGCCGTTGTAAAGCCTTCGTGGTGAAAAGATGACCATCCAACGCACGGTCGTTGTGTTGGTAGTAGTGATGAGCGTTGTGCGTGTTTCCGCACAGAATGCCGACGTGAACGCTGAACGCGTTTCAATGGATATGCAAATGCTTCGTGCCATGCGTGGTGATGCCATGCTTGGTTCTATGTCTGTATGGCCTCAGTCGATGGTTGACGTGCAAACGTTAGCGGCCGACACGTCCGATTCCTTTGGTCGATACCTACACGCCTACTACGCACCACTTCTGTCGGGCGCCGATAGTACGTCTGGCGCGGAGATCGCTCGCTCGTCGAACGATCGGTTTCGGTTACTTCGATACAACGATGGCACGGCGTCGCTCATGGGTGACGCTGCGTTGATGGTTCGAGGTGGAACCACGGACGATGGTAGGACGAGTGGACCGTTTGGACTGGTACGACCTTCTGTTCGCCTGATGGGGAACTTTGATAACGGCCTCGCCTACTTTCTTGACCTTTCGAACGGATTGCGCCTAACGGGCGATCCCATGATGATCGCACGAACTGATCCAACGCTATCGCGCACTTTGAAGTTTGTGCAAGAGGAACAGAAGTTTTTCGATCGATATGTTGGATATGTACAGTATCAAAGCAAGTACTTCCGCATGAGGTTTGGTCGCGAAGCTGTGCAGTTCGGCTTTAGCCCTATCGATAACTTCGTGCACTCGTTGAATGCTCCACCGATGGATGGACTACTCATCGACGTGCCGTATAAGTCCGTGCGGTTTACGAGTACCCACTCTCAAGTAGACGGACTCGATATAGACGGCAAGGCGATCAAAGGCAAGTTTATCGCAACACATCGGCTTGCTATCGATCCCACGCCGTGGCTGAGCGTTGCAGTGAGCGACATGATTGTGTACTGGGGTCGAAGCCTTGACTTCTCGTACCTCAATCCGTTGGCGTTCTTCGTTTCGGCCGGACTCGGCACGCAAGAACGTAGTCAGAACGACAACTCCATACTTGGCTTCGACGTTGCCGTGCGTCCCATGCCGGGCACGATGATCTATGGTTCGTTGATGATCGACGACCTTTCGTGGGAGACCATTGGCGACACCACGCAGGTAGGCAACAACAACAAGAACGCACTTCAGCTTGGCGTCTCACAACTCGTCGATGCACGCGGTACACCAACACAATTCACTGTTGAGTATGCCTACATTTCTCCGTTTACGTTTTCACATCGAAGTATCAACGCTTCGTACACACACCTTGGCGCATTCGCAGGGTATAACATGCAGCCTAATAGCGATCGCATCGCGCTGCAAGTGCGGCATTGGTTTACGCCACGCACGTTTGTGAAAGTCGATATGGACTACACACGTCACGGCGACAACTTTTTGGACAGCGCAGGCAACATCGTGATGGCAGAAGACCCCCGATTTCCTGGCTCAGGAGTGATGACTCCCGTTGGAAATGTTGGCGGAGATATACTTCGAGGCGACGGAGACTTTCTTTACGGCAATTCGTTTTTGAAGGGCAACATCTCTACGACACGCCGCATTAACGTGTGGTTCTCTGCCGAGTGGATCAAGAATCTCTTTACCGACATTCGAATTGGCTACAGCAATACAAGTGGTGGCAATACACCGGGGTCGTTCCTCTTCGGATCTCTAGAAGTTCGAATAGGTTATTAAAGATCCTTCGACACAACTTGAAGAACATCCTTCGTTGTGTTATAGCGATGTACGTAGGCAACGAGGTGACACTTCTTTGGATTCCATGTGCGATCTGACGGTATCACGTACGAGATCGTCTTTGTGATTGTTGTACCCGCCGATACTTCTGTTGACGAAAGGGCTTCTCCCCACACACCGTTCATCGCAACACGCAAAACGTGCTCGAACACATAGTCCTTAATGTGTGAAGGGTTTACCCGATAGTCTGTTTGGTCACCGTCGATCTCGCTTTCAGTGAGCAAGGCAACAAGGTTGTAGTCTGCTGTACCTGCCTGCAGATACTTCACGGCAATCGTTGCACTGATCGTGCGCGACGTAGAGTCGTACGTGTGTGCCAAAGAAACATCCACCAACGGCTTTTGTTTTAACAGATCACCCGTCACGGTAGACCAATCATCTTTCCCAATGATGAGCTTGCCGTTGCGCGTTACGCGATTCACCATGCCATTTGGATTACCCACACGGCTTACACGAAATGTCTTATCAAGGTTATCGCCATCCGCTGTGCGCAAATCCAGAGGGTAGTCCGGTGGAAGTGGGTCTGCAAACGGTCCCGCATGGACGGCAACAACAATCACGCGCTCTGCCCCGTATCCGGTTTGGATCTGCTTCGCAAGGTCGGCAGCGGCCGGACAATTGCCACAGGTGTGGCCTGTGTAATCCTCAATCATGACGTTCTGTTTCACAGATGCTGTATCAACCGGACCCACGGGCGTTTCTATGTACGGCTTCTCAACAACATCGCACGAAGCAACGAGTGCAAGAACTCCAAGGCCAAGAAGTGCAGAAAGAAGTTTTGATCTGTTCATGTTTTCAATCCTAGAACGTATACGTTACGCCAAGAGAAAAGCCATTCGATGCTGGCACCGGACGACATATTCCACCAACGCAAAGGATACCACCGCGAACGCGACCGTATCCGAGTTGTACGCGAAGGGCATCGTGCGAATACGCCACCGATGCATTGGGGTAATTCAATTTCAAATTCTCGTCTTGGTTGCCGTAGTTGTACTCATTGAACACAGTGAAATACCACAGTGGTGAAACGGAATACTCTATCAGAACCATAGCCCAATTGCCGTTCAACAATGCTACCTGTGTTGCGTTGTCGGCAGGTTTTGACCACATGTGCTGGAGTTCCATGCGAAGCTGTTTTCCCTTTGCAACTTTCGCCTGTAGTTCCAACACGAGCAATTGCGCATGCGTCACACCAAACTTCGTCTCTGTTGGTGCTGCACGTCGTTCGATAATGTCTTGGTCGTAGAAAACGTCGATGTAGGCAAGTGTTGTTTTGAAATCCTTGCCCCACTTCCGCTGTATCTCGATGTTCGCATCTCGGTAGTACTGCCTGTTCGAAGGCATGAACTTTGCCGTATAGGTGAACTGATCGACGTGCATGGTATCGAGTGCGTAGATCGTAGAGAAGTTACCGCTGACTACAGTTTCGTCGTCGCCCAGCACTCCCTTTGGAATCGTCCACGTCACGTCGGCCTGTGCTCCAAACTCACCTGTTTGTTGTGTTGCGTACGGATAGAGTGTGATCAACCGCCAGGTGTGCTGGCGCGTGAGTGCGGGCAAGTAGTTAATCGTCTGTACGTTACCCGTTGCGGTCCGGTCCGAACGAAAGTCCATGTTATCGATACGCTTCGCTGCTACATTCATGCCAAAGCCAGCAATTGCGTACGATGCATTCACATACAACGCGTCGCCCGTGTTGTAGTTGAACACGTTGGCTGCAGAAGGATCGTTGATCTTATACGCGTATTCGGCCACCATGTTGAAGTCTTTGTAGCCGAATGTCAAACGAGAAGACCATGCGAGGACGTTCTCGGGAAGCTTTAGAAAATCGTTCTGGTCTGCTTGATACCTGCTCATCACAGACGAGCCCAAGAGCACCACCATAGACTTTGGCAACAGCGAGTCTGCCAGTGCACCTATGTCTACCGAAAG
>JBBRES010000102.1:0-9127 GCA_038202665.1 Kapaibacterium sp. (SeqCode)
GGGCCACAAATATGTTGCCGGGTACAAGTGTGCGAGTGTCGGTACTCACACCAACAAGGGAAAGCTCGGAAGGGAGATGAGACGCTGCCTCGCCCGCGATCTCGCGCAGGTCTGATGCTGTGAACGGAGCGGAATTGATCATGCGTGGCAAATCTACAAAAGGCGAGCAGCGGCACGAAGCTTTGCGCTCCGAGAACGCGGATTTGTTTCGACTTCCTGCGGTTGGGGCTCGATGGCCTTCTTTGTAAGCAAGGTGAGTACGCCGCTGTGTTGACGAAAAACGTCCTTAACAATCCGGTCTTCCAGCGAATGATAACTCATCACAACAATCCGACCGTCCGGTGCGAGCAAAGGGATCATCGACTCTAGTGTAGCCTGGAGTCTCGACAGTTCGTTGTTCACGGCAATGCGCAACGCTTGAAAGATGCGCGACATCGATCGTGGTTGGTGCTGTGGGGGTACGACCGTCACCACCACGTTTCTCAGGTCGAGCGTCGTGCGGAACGGTGCAAGGTTCCTACGGTTCACGATGGCGGCAGCAATGCGCCGCGAAGAGGGATCTTCACCAAAGTCGTAGAAAATCTTTGCGATCTCTTGCTCTGAACGTTCGTTCAAAATGTCGGCCGCAGTTATGCCAGTGGCTGTAAAGCGCATATCGAGCGGTGCGTCGGCCCGATAGCTAAACCCACGCTCGTGATGATCGAATTGGTACGACGAAACGCCAAGGTCGAGCAATATCCCGTCTACAGGTCCTTCGTCGCGCATCACGCTTGCCATGTGCTCAAAGTTCGTGTGAATGAGAATCGGCTGCGTAGTACGGTCGTCGGTTCTCACCCCAAAACGTTGTTCGCAGTGGCGGATGGCAACCTCGTCTGCGTCAAACGAAAACAACCGACCTCCCTCGCCCAACTGAGCAAGGATCAGGGCCGTATGTCCGCCACCACCCAGCGTTCCGTCGCAATAGGTACCGTTGGAACGAACGTTCAAATAGTGCAAACATTCGTGTGCCATCACGGGCACATGATAATCTGTTGGGTCAAGTCGTTTCATGGAATGCGGAAATTGGCGATTTTCGAGCTACGAATGATGAAAGCACTTCTCTTCTCGACACTACTGCTCTGCACGGCAAGTGTTGTACACGCGGTTGTTCCCGAACAGCGTGCCCAACTTTTACGTGGAGCACGGGTCTATACATCCTACTGCAAACGTTGTCATGGCGTAGACGGAAGTGGTATCGATGGATACCGCAACATCCGAGATCGACAGGTGTTGCGTGGAGATTCTTCATTGCTTGTGACGACCGTTGCCTTTGGTGCAACAGGCATAGACCCAACGAAGCCCACAGGCATCCGTGCCACCATGCCCGCCTTTCCCTTTCGAGATCAAGACTTAGCTGACGTGGCCTCATATGTTGCTCACATGATGGCAGGCAGAACTCTAGAACTCACGGCGGAAGACGTTCGCGTTATCAAGACAGCCTATCGAGAATCGACTCTTCAGCGCATTCGCACGCCAAAGAAGTAATCACAAAAACACGCTCAGGCTGTCAACACCAATCGGTTCAATACTCATAAAGGCCTCTGCGTGCTGAACCCCAATGAGCCTACCGTAGTGGCGGGAGCGGGTAACGAGTTCTTCGAGAAATTCCGGACGTGAGATGTAGGTGGTTGGCTCGTCCGAGGTGTATAAGTGCGGCAGATGAAACTGCGACGTGTAGGCATAGATCGATTCCATGCGAGCTTCGTGCGTGTCCGTTACGTCAACATAGAGATCCGGCTTCGTTGGCAGCGCATACTGCTGTTCAAAACAAAACATACGCGTTGGTCGATGCGGCTCTTGCTCTACTCCATCACGAGTGGTGCGCACCTTGGTGAGTCCACTCAAGAAGGCGGCTGCCCTCGCAAGACGATGCACTGCCTCGTGATCAGGGTGGCGTTCAAACGGAGGTGGTATGAGCATGATAGTTGGCTTGTAGGCGCGAATCACCTCCACCACTCGCATGATGTTTTCTTCTGTGTGCATGACGCCACCATCTGGCATCCCAAGGTTTTCGCGCTCGGTTACTCCAAGGATAGCCGCGGCATTACGGGCCTCTTCGGCTCGCAGTTCGGCTGTACCACGGGAACCAAGTTCGCCACGCGTGCACTCCACGAATACCACACGCCTGCCCTCGTTCGTGAGCTTCTTCACGGTGCCGGCGCACGAGAGCTCTACATCATCTGGGTGTGCAGAAATGAGAAGAACGTCTGTCATCAGATGTCTCCAAGCATATCGAGTTTCGCAACACGGTCCGTGTGACGTCCGCCTTCGAAATCGGTAGAGAGAAAGGCGCGAACCATGTCCATGGAAAGGGGCAAGGCGGAAAGGCGTTCACCAATGGCGATCATGTTGCAGTTGTTGTGCAAGCGAGCGAGTGTAGCCATCTCTACGCTCGTGCAGTTCGCACAGCGAATGCCCCGTACCTTGTTCGCAGCAATAGAGATACCGATGCCGCTGCCACACACGACCACGCCAAACTGAGCAGTTTCGTTGGAGACAAGTCGAGCAGCGGCCACTCCGAAGTCGGGGTAATCAACGCGTTCTAGCGAATGTGTTCCCACATCGCGAACATCATGTCCGTCCTCGATGAGCATGGCTTTGAGGGCTTCCTTGTGTGCAAAGCCCGCGTGATCAGCTCCGATGCTGATGATCATGGATGAACTCCCGTACTCCCAAATCCGCCGTCACCGCGTGCTGTAACGCTAAGCTCGTCTACCACGGCCCACTCCGCATGCTCGTGCTTTGCGATGACCAATTGTGCAATGCGTGACCCGCGTTCTATCACAAACGGTTGTTTGGAGAAGTTGGCAAGAATCACGTTAATCTCTCCACGATAATCACTGTCGATAGTGCCTGGTGCATTCAAGGCAAACACGCCGTTCTTCGCTGCTAGGCCACTTCGAGAACGCACCTGACATTCGTACCCCATCGGTACAGCCAAGGCAATGCCCGTTGGAATCATCATAACGGAGCCCGGCTCGAGCGTGACGGATCCCGCAACGGCGGCGTGAACATCCATACCCGCAGATCCACCGGTAGCATACGCTGGAAGTGGCAAGTCAAGGGCGTGGGGAAGGCGTTGAAGGTGTATGCGCATGTGCGAATCTACAACGAAGAGAACTCCCGCTTACTTTCTGCCAAAGTCCGCAGGGTTTTCGCCCCAGAACTTCGTTTCCCATTTGATCACGGGATTGACAACGGCGTTGTTCTTCAGCCACGTCTCGGCGCGATCGAGAAGGTCGAAAACATCGGCATTGTTGGACGTGCGCTCGACGGTGGTCTTTGCATGTCTCTTCTTGACCCATGAAAGGGCCGTGCGACTGTCGCTGTACACAGGTAAGGAATTGCCTTGTCGTTTCAGCATGGCAAGTGCATGCACCACCGCTAAGAATTCGCCGATGTTATTCGTGGAGTCTCGGTACGGTCCCATTCGAAAGAGTTCTTCTTGCGTTTCGGTGTCCACGCCTCGATACTCCATCACACCTGTGGTCATATCACACGCCGCGTCTACACTAACACTTGGTAGATGCGGACCTCCCACTCGTGGGGCTTTCTTCTTTGCTGCCGGTGCAGAACGAACAACAATTGGTGCGCCGGTGGCGAATGCGCGGTCTGCTTCTATTCGCGATTCGAACGATCGATATCGTGCACCTGCAACACCATGTACCTGTGCCTTACATGCTTCCCACGATTCATAGATGCCGGCATTCTGTCCGGACCATACCACGTACCATTTTTTCTTTGCAACTGCCATGGTGCAAAGCTACGCTTCGTTGTCACGTTCCACATCGTTCATGCCCACTAGCCATATCACAACGGCACATGGAGCAACTATGTATTCGCGCGTCCTTTCTGCATCGGTGTTTGGGATCAATGCATTTCCGGTTGACATCGAAACAAGCCTTGAAGCGGGCATACCTGGTTTTCAGATCGTAGGGTTGCCGGACTCTTCTGTACGTGAATCCCGTGAACGCGTGATCGCCGCAATGAAGAACTCCGGCTTTGGCTTTCCACCCCGCAAGATCACCATCAACCTTGCTCCGGCAGACATACGAAAGGAGGGAAGTGGATTTGATCTTCCGATCGCGATCGGCATTCTTCTGGCACGAGGAGATCTCCAGGCGATTAACGTAGAGACAACAGTGTTCCTCGGAGAACTAGCGCTCGATGGAACACTACGTCCTGTACACGGCGCATTGAACATTGCACTGTCGCTCCACGCTCGGGGCGTACAACGAATCGTACTTCCGTTTGCAAATGCAGACGAGGCAGCGCTTGTCGAGGGACTCGGCGTGTATCCTGTGACGTCGTTGCAGGAGACCGTAGAATTCCTCGCGGGTCGCGCAGAAGTAACACCCCGAAGCATTGATGCCAACGAACGATTCCGGGCAACAGTAGATCATTACGCGGTAGATATGCGAGATGTGAAAGGGCAGCAAGGCGTGAAGCGTGCCATGGAGGTTGCTGCTGCGGGTGGACATAACATCTTGATGATTGGGCCACCTGGATCTGGTAAGACAATGATTGCCAAACGCCTTGCCACCATTCTACCTCCCATGACCTTGGCCGAAGCACTCGAGACCACGAAGATTCATTCCGTTGCAGGAATGCTGCCGCCGGGACAGGCTATTGTGGCGAAGAGACCGTTTCGAGCGCCGCATCATACGATTTCCGATGCGGCTCTTGTTGGTGGAGGAGTGGGCGTTGTGCGTGCCGGAGAGATATCGCTGTCGCACCACGGTGTGCTATTTCTAGACGAGTTGCCGGAGTTTGCTCGGAACGTGTTGGAAGTACTTCGGCAGCCGCTTGAAGACAAGCGAATTCGAATATCGCGTACGAAGATGACCGTGGACTATCCGGCCAACTTTATGTTGGTGTGCTCGATGAATCCTTGTCCATGCGGACATTATGGCAATCCGTTTCACGAGTGTCAATGTCAGCCGATTGCTGTTCAACGGTATCTTTCGAAAGTGAGCGGACCACTTATGGACCGCATCGATATACACATTGATGTTCCAGCAGTTCGCGTTCAGGAGCTGTCGGTTGGGCACACAGGTGAATCGTCTCATGATGTGCGGGCGCGCGTGATGCGGGCGCGCGACGTGCAGATAGAACGATTCAAAGATCATCCCGCCATTTTCAAGAATGCGGATATGTCGACGAAGGACATTGCCACGTTTTGCAGGTGCACGGACGAAGCGTCAGAGATTTTGCGTCAGGCCATGTCGCGGCTGGCGCTTTCTGCACGGGCATACGACCGGATCCTAAAGGTGTCGCGGACGATTGCGGACCTCGATGGATCCGATGGGATCGAGAGCCGACATGTGAGCGAGGCCGTGCAGTATCGAAGCCTAGACAGGCAGCAGTGAAACCTTGTGTATACGTCGGCGTACTAACGCCGTATATCCCATTAGAAGAACACGTCCCTTGTTCTTCAACGTCCCGTGCAAGCCTCTCGTCGTACAACGAGGGGCTTGCTCTTTTTTGCAACGTCTTGTTACATAGGCTTGCGCGACGCCGTGTGTTCGGCCACTAGCTTGTGGCGCACTGTCACGAGTCCGCTTCCGATTCCTGCGAACTTCATCCCAAGATCCGCTTCGGCCTTCAACGTCACGAGTCCGCCTCGTAGCGGACGTTTGGCGGACTGCTGGAGAGAATCCGTCGTGATGGGCTCGATCTTCGGGTTGGCAATCTTGAATGTTTCGGCAATGCGAAGTGCGAAATCGTACCGACTGAGATAGTCCGCTCCACCCACGTGATAGATGCCAGTGCGGTCCTTTGCGATGATGCGCAAGGTGGCAAGAGCAAGGTCATCGACGAGCGTTGGATTCGAATACTGGTCGTTGACGATCTGCACTGTTTCATCGCCGTCAAGCGACTTCAGAAGCCACTTGACAAAGTCTGTTGAATCGGGTTCTGGCCCATAGACCACGTTGGTACGGATGATTGCCGCCGGTACTCCAGAACCTAGGCACACATTTTCGCCCGCCAGTTTACTCTTTCCGTAGTAATTGATCGGACGTGGCACATCGGATTCCGAATACGGCCCCTTCGTGCCATCGAACACATAGTCTGTAGAGTAGTGAATGAGTCGCGCATCGATTACACGACACACACGAGCAAGGTGCTCAACGAGCGTCACGTTGACGGCCCAAGCCTGACCGCGATCCGTCTCGCACGCATCAACGTTCGTCATCGCAGCCGTATTGATCACCACATCGGGTAGAATTGCAAGCAACGGTTCTTTGAGTGCGTTACGGTCAAGAATATCGATCGAATGCACATGAACGCGGGGCTCAACGTTCACATATGTTCGCGATGTGAACAGGTGCAACTCCGCGTCCGTCTCTTCGAGCAATAGCGTCGCCAGTGCTTTGGCCGTCTTACTACCAGCTCCGACGATGGCAATGGTTGTTGGTGTCATGGTACAAGTCTCATCCGATAGCGAAATATGTTCGACTCACTGCCGAACGCCGAAAGATAGGTAGTGCGCGGTGCATGGTACGTGCACATCAGTTCGAATCGCCACAACCTGTCGAATCTATACCCAAGTCCAACCCTGCACGATATTCTATCGTTGTATTGGTAGGATCGATTCGAATTCCGCACATCTGTTCAACCCGCAGTTGCGTTGTGGATTGTGCGAACACATCCATTGCAGGGGCAAGGAAGGCAAGAAGGAGGAAGGGCAATAAACGCATGGATGCGAGTATAAACAACGTCGGTGTAACGCAAGGGTTTGCGGCGATCGCGCGTTGGCGGACATGGAATCAGCGCCCTTCAAAAATGAAGATTCAAGGGACAGCACTAGCAGGTACGCGCCTGGGGCCAATCCCAATCATGCGTAAGCGATCGATTACCAATATGCGTCAACGTAGTCCTTTCATGACATGGCACTGGCCTCCTTGCCGCCCTCCCAATCTAGAGACGCGGCTGGTGCTGTTACTAATTCAGATCGTTGGCGCTGCGAATCTCTGCGCAATACACGAAAGCCACTACTTGAAGTCGGTTGGCTGCTCAAGGGCATAGACAGCTTCTTTGAACTCGTCCATACGACTCATCACCACGGCGAGCGCGTCGTGGAGTCCTTGGTTGTAATAGTGTCCACCGAAGTGCTTTGTGATAAAGTCTAGGAGAAACTCGGCATCAAACCGACCTAACTCCTGATCGAGTTCGCGTTCGAAGTACTCGCGTAGCTTGCTCACGAGTTCGTCTTTGACAGCGAGATTGAATTCTACAACAGGCATCGTATCCTCGGTTCATATTACCATCTACACCCCAATTTGCAGAAACAGGGCGGAACTCGTAGGTTCGCAACCATTCACCAACACGATGCACGCAACTATGCGCAGAGACGTTTTTCAAGCGATCGCCGACCCCACGCGTCGCAACATCCTCAAGCTCGTCTCCAGTACTCCGATGAACGTGAACTCCATCGCGGAGAACTTCAAGATGAGCCGCCCGGCCATCTCTCAGCACGTGAAAATCCTCGAAGAATGTGGGCTCGTAGAGGTGCTCTCCATCGGACGCGAGCGACATTGCCGCACCTCCCTTTCACCCCTCACAACTGTCCAAACATGGTTGCAGCTCCTTTCGGTTGCTACCGTCGCGCCCAAAACCAACCGAGTTCCCAAGGCAAAAGCAACACCCAAGGCTAAAGTACCACTGTCGCCCGCTCCGCATGCGGATACACAGGATGCACCGGCCAAGGAAAAGGTAGGTAAGAAGAGCGAGAAGAAAACAAAGAAGAAGAAGGCAAAAAAGGAAGGTAAGAAGGGCAAAAAGGGCAAAAGCGGCAAATAAGTGCAAGAAATTGTCACATGGGGGCACCTTAAGAGCACTTTCGCTTGACAAGGGCCGAATAAATCGGTAAGTTAGTCCACATTCTTAGCTAACACCATGACAGCCGCCATGATCACCGTCAACGTCCACGAGGCGAAAACCCAATTGTCTTCACTCCTTGCTTCCGTCGAAAAGGGGGAAGAAGTAGTCATTGCACGCAACGGTACGCCGATTGCTCAACTTGTATTGTACAAGACCACGCGCACCTTGCTTGGCTGTGCAGAGGGAACTGTTGCCTACATGAGTAGCGATTTCAACCAACCGCTCACGGATTTCGATCCCTACCAATGACGCGCTACTTGTTGGATACGCACGCATGGCTTTGGGCACTTTCAAACCCGAAGCTTCTTACATCAAGAGTCCGTGCGATACTTCAGGATCCGCAAGGTCAGGTGCACTTCAGTTTGGTATCAGCTTGGGAGATCTCAATCAAGAGGTCGCTTGGAAAGCTTGAGTTGAAGAACGTGGATGACCTCGACGTCTTCATCACTCGTATCAATTCCAACGCCGGTGTTGGAACGCTCCCTATCTCTCTGAGCGATGTGTGTAGCGTTAGTGAGTTGCCGTGGCATCATCGAGACCCATTCGACCGACTACTCGTTGCACAAGCGCAGGCCGGCAACATGACGCTAATCACAAACGATCCGCAGCTCACAGCATACGATATCGATGTGATCTGGTGAAATATGTGAAAAGACTTCCAACGTACAGTGAAGCGATCATGGCGAAGCACATCGAATCAAAGTCCTTCGCGCATCATAGAACACGCGCTGGACGCCGCACGCCGCACGGCACGCCGCACGCGCTGGACGCCGCACGCGCCGCGCCGCACGCCGCACGCCGCACGGCTGCCCCAAACAGACCAGACCCCATAGCGATTATCAAGCAAGGGAGTATAGACCGTCTCCTGAATTGATTCCGCAACGTCATGGAAGAATGTCGGCATCTCATTTACATTCTATCGAGGTTCCGCTTGTCATGGCAGCGGATCTCTCCGATACGCAATGGTCCGGAATTTCGTCCGCGTGCGTACGTACCGTGTACAAATGGCAAAGATGAGCGGGATGAGTGCGTTGAGGCGTTGGTATTAGGCTCTTGAACTTTATCGAGTATATCTACATCCAACCTTTCAATTTTGAGGGACACAGCCATATGAGGGTAGGCACTAGAAGCGTTGGCACTCTCTGCTTCGTGATGCTTCTGATGTCTGGAGATGGATCCCCACACTTCATGCAGATTAAAGAGG
>JBBRES010000103.1:0-9100 GCA_038202665.1 Kapaibacterium sp. (SeqCode)
GCCAACGGCGCAATGCCATGATGCTGACAGTGCTCGACGTCAAGAGTCGCTTCAACGTCGGCTGGCTCATGCAGTGGAGCGTCAAGAAGGAAGATGTGGTGGCGCTCTTCCAAGACATTCAGCGTAGCCTGCCGATGGTCATGAAGATCAATGTGCGTAGCGACAATGGCAGTCAGTTCGTCTCTCACCTCGTGCGTGAACACTTTGCGGCCAATGGCATTGAGCACGAGTTCACACGACCTGCGACGCCCGAACAAAACGCACACATCGAATCCTACCACAGCATCGTGGAAAGCGTCATCTGCCGTCAATACACCTTTGCCGACTTACGTCATGCAAATGATGTTCTAACGCGATGGGTGCAGTTCTACAACCTCAAACGAATTCACAGCGGCGTCGGCTATGTCTCACCAGCCGCGTACTTGCAAAGAAACAACGTATCACTACCTCAGATCAGCCACTCAACAACTCGACTAACGAACTTTTCTATCAACTGACAATCACTTGTCTAACTACAAACAAACGGGGTCTAGACCAATGTCGTGAGTTACATCGGGACTCCTATAGCAACTAGTCTCGGCCGGGTGTGAGCAACTCGATAACAGTATCCCAATAATCAGAACGTATAATTTGAAGTGGTTCATAACACTCGTCCCCTTTCGTAGCCAATTGTATTCAGCAAATGTATGCGTTCCCAGTAGAACTGGTATCGCATGCATTCCGCGTCCTCATCGTTCGCAGTTCCGCGCGTAGGCTTTTGAACATGGCGCGCACGCGCCCTCCGCGCTCATCGTTGTGTTTGATGAACGCGGAGAAACGTGCATGACGTTGCGAGGCTCTAGAGCAGCGCGTTCACAGACGTCTTGAACACTGCCCCACGTTCCTCGAAGTTGGCAAACATGTCGAACGACTTGCATGCTGGCGAGAACAAGACAACGTCTCCCTGTTCGGCCAACGATGCGGCATCTCGAACGGCTTCGTCCATGGTGAGCGCCTTGATGCAGCGCTTTTCAGTACACCAGTGGTTGAAGATTGGGTCTGCCTCTTCGCCAATGCAGATGATGGCCTTCACGTTCGTCAACACAAGGTCGTCGAGTTGCGTGTAGTCGTTGTTGTCACCACGTCCACCGGCGATCCATACGATCGGTCGGTCGTAGCTCGACAACGCATACCATGCGGCGTTGATGTTCGTGGCTTTCGAGTCGTTCACATACCGAACGCCATTCAGCGTGCGTACGTTTTCGAGTCGGTGCTCAACACCGTTAAAGGATTGGAGAGAATCGCGTATATCCTCGTTGCGCACTTCTAGCGCACGAGCTGCGAGAGCGGCTGCCATGGAATTGTACAGGTTATGTACTCCAGGCAGCCCAATTCGGCGGGCCGGCATGAGAACCTCCTCGATATGCTGTTCCGACACACGAAGGAAGACATCGTCCCCCCGGACGTACGCTCCAACATTTTCTGAGCGTATGCTGAACAAGTTCAGCTTCCCTTGTGTGTGCGACGCACCCGCAGCTGCATGCGGATCATCGGCATTCAAAATTACAATATCATCGGGGCCTTGGTTGGCGAAAATTTTCCACTTGGCCTTCACATACTGTTCAAAAGTGCCGTGATAGCTAAGGTGATCAGGTGTGATGTTGAGTAATGCGCTCACACTAGGTTTGAAGTCAATGCACGTATCGAGTTGATAGCTACTCACTTCCGCAACTACGATGTCGCTGGCAGCAAGGCTTCCAACAAGGGAGGAAAGGGGAGTGCCAATGTTTCCACATGCAATGGCATTCTTTCCTGCTTGATTGAGAATGTAGGTAGTAAGTGCCGTGGTTGTTGTTTTCCCATTCGTACCGGTAATCGCAATAATCTTGTTGGGTATCTGCGATGCAGCGAATTCTAACTCACTGATAAGACGAATGCCACGTTCGGCAGCAGCAATGCGAATAGGATTCGAAGGCGGCACACCTGGAGAGGTTACGATAAGGTCGGCCTGAAGCGCACGCTCCGAGTGCGAACCAAACTCATGGTCGACGTCGAGCTCTCGTACACGCTGCTGTGCATCACCCGCTTGCTCCGCCGGTTTACTGTCCGTCACAAACACAACGTCGCCATTGCGCTTTGCAAGCCCTGCCGCTGCTAGGCCACTCTTCGCGGCTCCAAGGATGGTAATCTTCATATCGCAAATCTACCAACAAGGTCTGAGTAGGCGATGCTAGTCTTTGCAAAGGAGTACGGCGGCAGGGAGTAAAGGAGAAGAAGGGTCGATGACGCTGTAGACGCCGGCCGCGGAGGGCACATCTTCGAGGGCGTGAATCGTGTAGATGCGACCTGCATTGTCACTCACAACGCACTCGTCTACGTGGTTGCGTTGCAGCAGACGATAGAAGGCATTGCGCGTCGTTGCGATAGGTTGGCAAGACGTTACCGTTTGGGCTTCGTAGACCGACGTTACTGTTGGAATCTCGTAGACGCCGAGAGTTGTAGCAACAAGCACGCCAGCGGTAGAAAGAGAAACAGAAGACGGAAGTGCTTGCTGCGCAAGGAGGTCGTAGCTCGACCACGTGCGGCCGTCATCAACACTCATCAGCACACCGGCAAGCGTTGCAGCATAGAGTGTGCCCGGTGCTACTTCAATGATGTTCCCGGTGCATGGTTGATACGGGCCGCGGTAGAAAGGCGTAGCCGTGACGGACCACGTGATGCCGTTGTCCGTAGAACGCATCATTTCGGTAGACGAGGCTATGTAGAAAGACTCAGGCGCGTTGACGTTTACCACGTGCGCAGTGTCTTCCACCATGAGCATGGACGAGGCAATCAACGTCCCCGAAGACGTACGCATGCAGTGCATGAGATACGAGCCTGTGGACGGAATGGCAACGGTATGCCACGAGGTGCCGTCGTCGGTAGAACGAAGAATTCCACCCCAGCGTCGCTGCTGTGCTTCCACGGAATCAGTGGGAATGATAGAAGTACCGAGCATCGTAAGAATCAGCGAACCGTCGCGAGCACGCACAACCGATGACGGGTATCCGATAGAATCGGCATCAATGTCCGAGATGGAAGCAATGGCCGTGGTGTCGTAGCGATGTCCGTCGAGATACCGAAGGACGTTCTTTGAACCCGTAACAAGCACCGAGTCATCAATCACGGAGGCGAAGGTAACGGGCACTTTTTTCAGCGTGTCCAGCAGACGTCCGTCCACAGAGAAGCGGCGCAAGACGGGACCCGGAACAACAAGCGATGCGCCCCAACGCACGGGAAGTGGAGTGCCTTTCTCTCGCCATCCACGGCCGCTTGGAGGTGATTTGCCAATCGATGTATAGGCATTATCATTCTGATCGAACATAACGAGCGGATGCGTGAGATAGCCAACCTTGTTGGAGTCAACAACAATTGCATTACCGAGATCATCAAGCACATGCAAAGCATGTGCATCGTCAAGCCAAGATGCAATCATGCGCCGCTGTGACAAATAGTCTGCTACAGGCGCAAGAATTGAACCATACATCAAAATGGCGGGCTTCCTTTCATGCAGGTCGATAATGTAGTCGCGTGAGGATCCCCACAAAATACTCAGCCCGTATGCTCCAAACGTCTGTGGTGAACTCGTTGATGCCGGTTCAGCAAACTGAAACTCGGCAGGCAGTCGAAACTGATCGATATGCGGAGGTGCCGACAGCGTTACTTTATACACAGTAACGGAATCGGTGAGCGGCTCTACCCAATACGCATATCCCGGTGTCTGCCATAGATAATATCTGATACTGCCAAGGAGTATGGAATGTGCTGTGTCAATATGCATGTTCCGAATGGTGCCATACCAACCGGAATAATCGCAGTAGAGAATGGAGGAGTCGGCAAGCGTTTCGATATAGCGCGGCAGAAGTTTGCGATACACACCACCAACAAGCAGACTGTCCAACACACGGTAGTTCGTATCACCAACGGCAGCAACGAGAAGCTTGGCATTGCCCAGGCAAATAAGTGAGTCAGTTGAGTAGAGTCGTGCAATGCTGACGTTGTTTTTCAATGAACTCCACGCGGGGAACAGCGTATCGGGGCGATTGCGATACAGCAGATACCACCGATTGGGATTACCGCCCTTTACCTTGACGGGGAGTACTTCGTTTATCACAGCTGGGCTAGCCGACCTAATCAGCTGTTTCCCCAGTTTCCACGATCTTCCCGCATCAACAGAAAACATCCCGTTGCTCTGTATTGCGCTGGGTCCGTTTACGCTGGCTACAACGACATCTGATGATGCAGGCAGTTGTCGTTCAACAATTCCTGAATCCGAAGTCCAAGTAAATCCTCTCCATTCGAAGGAGCGTACTACTCCAAAAACCCCATGATCAATCGGTGCGCTATACATAAAGTCGAATTGCTGCAGACTCAACGGTGTCTCAAGAATGGTTGCCGTCCTAGACGGAATAGACAGACGTATGAAAGCTCGCTTTGCCGGATAGATAAGCACGTCGCCTTTGTCGTTCATCTGCACCATTTGATGAGCATGATAAGAGGCTGTTTCCGCCGTGTTACTCTGCCTATAGCGCACAACCGGCTGGCCTTGCACCGAATAACATTGCACGAGCGTCAAAAGCAATATGGCCGGCAACAGTCTTATGATTTCTGCCCGCATCGTATGAATCATGATTTATTCCTTCTCATCGTGCTACCGAATTCTCACAACTTTTGCCGTGACAACTTCATATCGCGAAACGTAGACGATAAAATACATACCCGTGGAATATCTAGTTAGATCGATGTCCAACGACTGTTGTCCTTTCTGGGTGGCATCAACACGTTCAGTTAGATCTTGCAGCACTTCACCCGAAGCGCTGCATAGGCGCAGAGACACAAAGCCGCCAGGACTCAGATGGGCGTTGTAGATGTCAAACGTTGCATTCGAACCGGCTACGCTCGGTCTTACATTCACAGTCATGACAGAAAACTGCTGCTGACTACGCAGTGGCAGTGCAATAAACACAGTGTACACCAGAAGGCAACATAGGAATCTTCTGGTGTACACGTGTAAGTATGAAGTCGTTACTGACAACAGATTGGTTCCTGACAAGTACCGTTAGTACAATCCTGATCGCAATTCTGAACTTGGTTGCATTGCGACCAAGTCGGCACGCAATTGCCGTCGACAACAGTCCAAACAAGAGCAGTGCGGCACAGAGGGCACGTGGTACCGCAAGGTACTATGCAACCGTTAGCGTCGGTCATGGTGCACTTTGGAAACTGGATTGTCCAACAATAATATCCATTTAGTGCGGGACGATGTGTTTTCCATTGATTGTTAAAATTGCAACCAAGGTTGAGAATGTCGCACAACATGTAGCCGAAAATCTCCTGATCGGTCACGCCAGGCGGCCTGCCATTCGGGAAGCAGATTTTAGACACGACAGAAATTCTATTCAATTTGCGCAAATCGCAAATTCCATCCGCCAGCGCGTTCAATGGGTAATTCGTTTCGCAGAAGTAAACAACTGCATTGTAATTCGTGCCATTGATGCAAAAGTTTACATTCCGTACCGTATCACCGGTGCACGTGCACTCGCTGACAGGTGCGGCAGATATTGAAATAGTTGATGACGTCATTATCATCAACACTAAGGCCGTGGTCAAGACCACGTATCGAAGTCCATTGAGATACCTCATGTGACCTATCCTAACTTGTTGTGAAAAAACTCTACGATGCACCCTATGTATGCATCAACTACTACTTTCGGTAAAACACTGAACAATTCAAGGGAAATGTACGTAACGATACTCCTCGGACTCATCTACCACAGTGTGGTCAGGCCCGGCAATGTGAGGAAGGAACTATCTGTTGTAATGAGGACGAGCTTCTCAACAATTGCCTGCGCAGCAAGGATGCGATCAAATGGATCTTGATGATTCCAATCGAGCGCGCCTGCCTGCTGCGCATGCACTGCATTTACATCGATCATCGACATGCCGTAGGCTTGAATATTCTGTCCAACATTCTGCAGGAATGGTTGCGCTTTGGCTAGCCTGCCTTTTCTTGCCTTTTGAGAGAGCTCGTAGATACTGATCGCCGAAATGAAGAGGGTCGTCGACCGAGAACAAATGATCCTTCGACCATGTTTGCCCAACTTCTCTGGTTCGGTGTCCATCCAAAGGAGCGTGTGCGTGTCAAGGAGATATCGTTTCATCGGATATGTTCAATGGGTCTGTTGAAGAAAACAACTCATCCTCGGTCATGTATTCGAACAAGCAACTATCGTCGGTTACCCTCCCGTGTGGGATTCGATGTAGGCCGATCGGTCGCGTTGTTTTGGAACCAACTGCGTTGAGCTGCACGACAGGAGTGCCGTTGCGAGCAATGAACACCTCTTCTCCGTTCAAGACATCCTCCACCAATTGTGATAAGGTTGTCTTTGCGGCATGCATGTTAACGATCTTCATCGGTGGGTCCTCGGACACGTAGAGTGTGACACGAAGCTTCTAGGCGTGCGTCTAGCTAAGTGTAAAGAAAGATAGCTATCTCGCCACGAACTGCAAAGAACACTACTGTTCTGCCACTACTACAATCATGTCGTGTGCTTCAAAACTCGTCGTCGTGCTCTTTGGCGTGTTGAGCTCAACATGCCATTGACCGTTGCGTTTGAATTTGTAGCCTATGGCAATCTCGTTCTTTTGAATGGCTGCGTGAACAACCGTAGCCACCGTCACGGGAGTGTTGAGTAGCACATAGTCGGATGCAGGACGCAGATAAAGTTCACTGCCTGCGGCATCGAACAGATCGCGGAAGACTTCATAGAGATCCGGATTCTCTGCGATCTGCGTGAGCAAGAGAGAGATGATCGTATTGCTGATAATGAAGTCGTTCACGGAATCCATAGACGCAAGTGCACGGTTGCGGCCATCGAGCATTTCCGTGACGATGTTGACGTCTGCGTTGTTGCGCGATGTGATATCGCGAATGTGAAGAAGGGTTAAGAGTGTAGCAGCATCGGCCTCTTGAATACCGATTGTTTCGTTGGCTAGGACGATGACGCTCGTGAACCGTCCTACGTTCAACGAATCGAGTACCGATCGTGAAACCGTATTGCCTTGCGTAAACGAGATGGTGTACTTCGAAACCGTGCCGCCTATACCGTAAATGTTGGCCGACCTATCCACGCTGTCCACTACATGAATGGTTGTTCCCGCAGGTACGTAGTTGTCGAGTTCTTGCAAGATGAACGAACCACGTTCATTCCAACCGAGCACGAGAATCGATTCAGGTTTACTTGGCGTTCGAGGTAACGCCCACAGAGCCGAAGTATCGATAGTTGGAGCGGAAGGAGAGGAAGGCAGCGAGGCGCGAAGGACAACGGTGTCGTCATCGGCAGAGAGGGCAATGATGCTGTCGCCGCGTTGGATGATCGTCGACATTGCAGGGTTCACCTTGGTTGTACCATTGGCGAATTTCATACCAACAACACTCGACGTCTCGTAGGCCTGAATCACGTCGGCAAAGCGCATTCCCACAAGTGCCGGCTCGTGTACTTCGTAGAGTTCGTCTCCATCGAAGTCGAGTAGTTCGGTGTAGACGAGCGACAGTCCGGGTTGCCTACATGTTTGCGTTATGATCTGCGAGATCATGAGCTCGCTGGGTAGAATGCGTACGGCCTCGCCTGCAACGAGCTTCGCAACATGAACGCTTGACTCTTCCTGCACCGTAGCGACGATTGTTCCCATGCCGCCTTCCTTCCGCAAATGCATCAGAGCAAGAAGTGTCTTGATGGTGAGTGCGTCGTCGGCAACGCTCGATGCGTTGCGGGTTTCGAGTACGATGATGCTTTTCGCGAGGTGTGGGCGGACGATGGTTAGATCGGTGACGTCAATCGGAGAGCCGCTTCGGCAGACGATCCGCGTGGACTTTGTGTCGGGGATTCGTGAGCGGAAGGCATCCTCCATCATCACCTTGTCTTCGTCGGCCATTACCACCACACAGGCAGAATGTTTGTTTGCATTGGCAATGATGAGTTCATGCAAGACGGAGAACACTTGTTCGCCCCAGCCGAGAACGAGCGTGTGACCTGTTTCTACGACAACCGACTTGTCCTTGCGCAGCCGCTCAATGGATTCCGCGAAACCGTTCGAGAGAATACCTACAAGCAACGAGAGAATGAAGACGCCGCCCATACTGGCAACGAGCATGATGAGTCGATACTGCCACGTACCATCTGAGTACGGTACGCCCGTTGGATCGAACGTGTATACAAAGATCGTCCACACTGTATCCCATGCAGTTGCGTTGGGGCCGGGCGATACCTGAACAAGGCTCATCACAAGCCACAGCGAAATTGTTAACGCAACAAGCGCCAACGCGAGCAGAAGAAGAAGTGCACGAGTGCCACGCGCAAAGATGTTGTCGATGCGATAGCGAAGAAGGTCAAGCATGTTCACTCTACGATATGAACCGAAGTTGGTACGGCCGCAATATCGCAAGAGAGAATGGTATAGAGTCCAAGGGGCAAGGCGGCAAGGTTCATTTCGAGTGCGAGAAAAGTATGAACTGCGAGCGTGGCTATCGCAATCGACTGACCTTTACCGTCACAACCTCTAATCGCGATACATAGACGAGGTAATACATACCGGTCGACCATTTGCTCAGATCAACGTCTAGAGATTGTAGTCCTTGCTTTGACGCATCCACTCTGTCCGTCAGGTCTTGTAATACTTCACCCGATGTGCTACACAGTCGAAGCGAGTTGAATCCTCCGGGACTGAGATGTGCATTGTAGATATCAAGTGTTGTCTGTCCGGAGGTTACTGTCGGACGAACACGTAGTGTAGTGATAAAAAACTGCTGTTGACCCTTAAGCGGTGCGACGGCACCAACAACTATCATGAGAAGGCAATAAACAACAGGAGCAAGTGTACACTTCATGCTCGTTTACTCCAGTATGAGAATCGTTGAAAGCTGTTCATCGAATTCGCAAGAGAGAATGGTGTACAGTCCTGCGGGCAGGGCGGCAAGGTCGGACGTTTGCGTGAGCGTCGATGTGCGACCGGTGATATCGCAGAGAAGCAGTTGACGTATGGTATGCTGCTGCATGAGCTGTCGCAGCGCGGCGCGCGTCAT
>JBBRES010000104.1:0-9098 GCA_038202665.1 Kapaibacterium sp. (SeqCode)
CCCTTGCCTCCTCCCTTTGGAGGAGTGTCTGTGCATGCAACGCGACTCATTGAGGCGCTGCGTGAGGCCGGCGACGATGTGGCCGTCATAGATGTTGGGCGTCCGTCCTTGGGGTTGTTCGTGAAGGTGGCGATGGTGGCATGGCGGCGAGATCGCCTGATGCACTATCATTCAGACGAGGGGAATTGGAAGTTGGCCATTGTTCTTGGCTTGATCTTCGATGCAGTTGGTGCGAAGTATGTTATCACACTCCACAGTTTTCGAGAGCGCGTGGTGTTTCGCAACGTGCTTGTTCGGACGTTGCTGCGCACCACGTATGACGCTGCACAACGAGTGGTCTGCATTTCCGAGCATGTGCGCGAAGCAGTGTGTACGCTGATTGACGTTGTTGCTACGCAGTGCACTGTGATCTCTTCTGCCCTGCCAGTAAGTGCTGAAGAGCGATCGACACCACTGCCGAGTTCTGTGCCGAAGACATGGCTCGATGCACCTGTGCGAGTGTTGTTCAATGTGTCGCGGTTAGTGCGGTATCACGACAAAGATCTGTATGGACTAGATGTGGTGCTCGACGCGTGGCGAACAGTGAACGCTGTACATCCGTCGGCACGACTCCTTGTGGTAATCGCAACGGTTGTTGACGTCCCGCTCTATACGAACGCCATGGAGCGTGTGCAAACGTTGCAGGGTGTGGATGTATTGACGGATCACCCGGGGCTGCTTATGCCGTTTACGGTTGCAGCGCATGTTGTTGTGCGCGCTACACGCACAGAGGGCGGACCTAGCCTTACGATTCAAGAGGCGCTCGAAAACGGCTGCATAGCCGTTGCAAGTAACAGCGTTGCACGTCCACGTCAGACATTGTTGTTCCGTAGTGAAGATGCAGAAGATTGCGCGCGTGTGATTGGAGAAGCGATCCACCAGGTTTGTGAACATGGCCGACCCACTCCATTGATTCCATCGACGTTGATTGTTGACCGACTTCGCGACATCTACCGTGCGAGCACTACCACTGCACGTTCTTGAGTTTTTCTTGCACAGCAAAGTTTGTGAGTTCATAGTGCAGCGGCGTAACCGCTGCATATCCTTGCGCAACAACTAGATCGTCGGCATCGGGTAGCTCTTTCACAGAAACAAACTTTCCCGTGAGCCAGAAGTATTCGCGACCCATTGGATCCTTGCGCCGGTCGTATGAATCTTCCCACACACTGTGTCCCTGCCGCGTTACGCGAATGCCTTTGAAGTCTTCGCTTCTCACGCTCGGCACGTTCACGTTTAACAGTGTGCCTTGCGGTAAGTCTAATGACAATAAACGGGACGCAACTGTATACGCCACGTCTGCCGAGAGCGACATGTCGTGCGTTTCATCAAAGGTGGTTACACTCACCGCCATCGATGGAATACCCATGAGCGTACCTTCTGTGGCTGCACTCACCGTGCCGCTGTAAATCGCATTCACGCTCGTATTGCTACCATGATTGATGCCACTCACGACAAGATCAGGTCGGTGATCTAACAACGTACTCACGGCAAGCTTTACGCAATCGGCCGGTGTACCATTGATCGCATAGCCGAACATTGAACCGTCGCGAAAAAACGGTGTGGCACGCAGCGGACTCGACACTGTGAGCGCATGTCCGACGGCGCTTTGCTGTCGGTCTGGCGCTACCACGATCACATCACCAAGCCGACGCATACTTTTCACCAAGGCAAGAATGCCATGCGAGTCTATCCCGTCGTCGTTCGTTACCAGTATGCGCATTAGAATCCCAAGTTCTTCTTCACTTCAAGGAAGATGATCATGCCCATCAACAGAAGCAGTATTCCCACGCCAATTTGTTGGATGCGCATTTTCGTGCTTGTTGCTAGTTCACGACGCAACACGGACTCAATAGCAACGATCACTAGGTGTCCGCCATCCAGACCTGGAATCGGCAGCAAATTCATGAAGGCAAGCGAGATAGAGATGAGCGCCATGAACCGCAAGAATGGCTCCACACCTAGCTTTGCGCTCCGTGACGCTTGTTGGGCAATTGTGATGGGTCCGCCAAAAGCCTTCCCCGCCGCAACTTTTCCGCGCACAACCGACGAGATTGTCACACCGATCATGCCGAACGTGTTTCCGAAATCATGCACACCTAATAGCAACGACTCGCCCATGCCAAAACTCTCGTACTTCTTATCGCCTACGTAGACGGCATCGAGAGTTACTCCGATCGTGCTATCTGACCCAACGAAGACGTTGTTTGCAAATGTCTTTCCATCGCGGTTCACCGACAAGAGGACAGACTTGTTTGCATGTGCCCGTATCTCGGAGCGGAACTGCGAGGGCGAAACGACTGCGGTTGAATCGATACGCCTTGGTTCATCTCCGGCGAGGTAGCCGGCTTTCCCCGCTGCAGCGAGTGTGACAACACTTTGGAATGCGACGCGCCAACCAATTGGCTCCATGCCGAGTCCACCGTTCGACAAGGCCTTCAAGACATCGTCGCCGCGAATCTCCGCCTTTGCAAGCATGCCGTTGCGTTCAACGTCCACCATTCGCGTGCCCGACGTTCCGCGCAGTGCGATCGCATCCGTCATGTCTTCCCACGTTTCAATTTCGCTTCCATCAATCCGAAGAATCCGGTCGCCGGCGCGCAGCCCCGACGTAGATGCAAGTGAATTCGGTTCCACATAGGCGATCGTCGTGGTGCGATGCTCTTCGTGACCATTGAAGTAGGGTAAGGCGGCAAGGACAAGAATGGCGAAAATCGAATTCATGATCACGCCGGCCAACAGCACAATGGCCTTTTGCCAATTCTTCTTCGATCGGAATTCATAGGGTTGTGGTGCGGTTTCGAGATGGTCTGTGTCGAAGCTTTCGTCGATCATACCAATAATCTTTACGTAGCCACCAATGGGCAACGCACAGATGCGGTAGTCGGTTCGACCTTCAAGGTCCATATCTGCAGGGATGGCGCCAAACGTAAAGCCACGCTTCCAGTTCCAACCAAAAAGACGTGGCCCCATACCGATGGCAAAAACATCGGCACGCATTCCAGTCCACTTCGCGGTAAGGAAGTGACCTAGTTCGTGGATGAAGACGAGGACGCCAATGACGACCACAAAGGAGAGGATAGTTTCGATCATGCGTTCAAAAGGGAGGTGGAAATGCGGCGTGCTTCAAGGTCGGCATCGAGGATGTCCGCCAAGGACGGTTGAGCAACGCTCTTCATGTGTTCAAGTGTTTGTTCAATAAGGGCGGGAATTCCGACAAACGATAGATGTCCGCGCAAAAAGCCGGCAACAGCCACTTCATTGGCAGCGTTCACAATGCATGGCGCCGTGCCACCTTGTCGTAAGACGTCGTAGGCAATGCGTAAACATGGGAACCGATCCACATCGGCATGCTCAAACGTAAGCGATCCTAAGGCTGCAAGGTCTACGCGTGCAACATCTAGCGGATAGCGCGTTGGGAATGAGAGTGCGTATTGAATGGGAACGAGCATCGAGGGGACGCCCATTTGCGACTTCATACTTCCGTCTGTGAACTGCACCATGGAATGGATGATCGATTGCGGATGCACAACCACGTCTATCTTCTCTGCTGGAAGATCAAACAGCCATCGCGCCTCGATAACTTCAAAGCCCTTGTTCATAAGCGTCGCACTGTCGATGGTGATCTTCGCACCCATCGTCCAGTTCGGATGCTTCAATGCCTGTGCGGCCGTGACGTGTTGAAGTGCATCGTGATCGAAGGTTCGGAACGGACCGCCCGATGCGGTGATGATGATTTTCTCAACCGTTGCGACGTCTTCGCCAACAAGACATTGAAGAATCGCAGAGTGCTCACTGTCGACGGCAAGAATACGAGCACCGTACTCGCGCGCTGCAGCCGTAATCACTGCTCCCGCGCTCACAAGTGTTTCTTTGTTTGCCAATCCGATAACCACGCCACGTTTGATCGCGGCCATGGTGGGGACCACACCGCTGAAGCCAACCATGGCAGACATCACCACATCGTTTCCTTCGTGCCCTGCCGCCTCACATAAGCCTTCTTCACCGCACAGAATCGGACCTGTGAATTCGGGACAAAGTTGTTTGAATGTGCGCCATGCTTCTTCTTCTCGGAGTGCAACACCGCGCGGTTTGTACCGACGCACTTGCGCTGCAAGCTCAGCTGCTTTGGAGTTGCACGTTAGGAAGTTGAGAGTGATCGCATCGCCAAGACGTTCGACAATGTCGAGCGTTTGTGTGCCGATCGAGCCGGTGGAGCCAAGAATGGTAAGCGAGCGTGGCGCGAGCGACATAGGTTACATGAACTGTCGGGTGATCTCGTTCCCGCCGCGGAAACAACGGAATTCTCCCGCATCAAGCGAGTCGTCTTCTCGGAGCGCAACGAAGAGGAAGTAGGAACGAAGCCACTTCCAAAGGGTTGAGCTTCGTTTGCGTTGCATGTAATGGCACACGTATGGGTGCGCAGCTACGGTCACGCCAAAGTGCCATGTGCCTGCGCGATAGTTGCGCATCCAACGATCGATACCCGTCACGGTGGTCTCGGGAGATTGCACCCGGCCCGTGCCGAAGCAAAGTGGACAGTCACCGCTAGACCTGTCGGCAAGGTTGCGACGGATACGCTGACGCGTCATCTGCATCAGGCCGATTTGCGAGAGTGGATAGACCACGGTCTTCGCACGGTCGCGTGCTACTTCGTTACGCATTTCGTTGAACAGCTTGCGGCGGTTCTCCTCTTGCTGCATATCGATGAAGTCTACGCAGATGATTCCGCCGATATCTCGCAGTCTCATTTGCTTGGCAACTTCTTTGACGGCTTCGAAGTTGGTTTTGACGGCATTGCCTTCTTGCGAACGCTCATTGCTAGCACGACCGCTGTTCACGTCTACAACAACCATGGCCTCTGTGTGGTCGATCACAATAGACCCACCACTCGGCAACGGTACATTGCGTGAATGCGTGAGATGCACTTCGCGCTCGATTCCATAGACATCGAACATCGAACGTGCTTCTGTAAAGAGCTCCACTTTGCCATCAAGGTGTGGTGCCGTTTTCTGCACATAGGCCTTGATTTCGCGGTACAGCTTGCGATCGTCGACGATCACTTGTGTCACGTCGCTCTTGAAGAGATCTCGAATCACACTGTGGGCGATGCCGGCTTCGAGGTACAGCAACGTTGGACCCGTTGCTTTGCGCACATCGGCGGCAATCTCGTCCCATTGATTCAAGACAGATTCAAACTCTAGGCGCACCTCATCTTCGGTAAGTCCAGCCGCTGCCGTACGAATGATGCATCCCATTCCGGGACGCAGAATGCTCTTGGCAACAGCACGCAATCGTTTGCGTTCCTTTATCGAGACCACTTTTCGTGAGACGCCAATGGAGGTGTCGAAAGGCAACAGCACGAGGTTCCGACCTGCAATGCCCACTTTCGTTGTGACACGTACGCCCTTTGTGCCGTAGGCATCACGCGTAACCTGCACCACCACTTGCTGCCGAGCATGAAGGTTAATCGTGATGAGTCCGCTTCGCTTCGTAGCAAACGTTGGGAGTTTCTTTTTAGAGACTGGTTTTGCGAGGCGCAGAGCCACTTCTACGGAGTCTACCTTGTCGGTCTCGGGAAGTTCTACGGCCTGATTGCGGGCATCTTCGTCGTCGTCCTCCTCATTGTCTTCCATGGACTCGTCCACGTCGGAGAAATGCAGGAAGGCATCTTGTTCAAGGCCAATATTCACGAAGGCGGCGTTCATGCCTTGCACTACCTTCGAGACCTTGCCTAGGTAAATATTGCCAACGGTATCTGTACGCTCTGGCTCTTCTGTAAACAGCTCTGCCAGCTTGCCATCTTCGGTGATGGCAATACGTAAGTGCGTGGGCGTCGAGTTAATGAAGATCCGTCGTACCATATACAAAAACAGCCAAGTTTACCGTGGCGCTTTGTAAGCAAACTTGCCGTTGCTTCCTTCCGGACCTGGCGGAGTTGGGTTCGTTACAACCGCACGGGACTTGGCCGTTAGGTTTGTCGTTAGATGACCCCACGTATGCGGGGAAAAACAAAGATACGGGATTTGACGCTACGTCCTACGGACGCTTGAACGTTGGCTTCAATCCTTGCCAACACTCCCAATAATCGCTTTGAAGTTCGCCGCATTGCATAGCAAAGGCAGTGGGCTTGCTTACGAACCTTGTTTCAAACATAAAGGCCATGGTCTTCTCTAGCTTGACGGGCGAGAGTTCCATCGTCGATGCCTTTACATGCGTATCTGCATCCGGACCATGTCCGCTCATACAGTTATGCAACGAAGCGCCACCAGGCATGAACCCTTCCTCCTTCGCATCATAGACCCCTTCGATGAGCCCCATGAATTCGTTCATGAAGTTGCGATGGAACCAGGGCGGACGGAACGTGTGTTCGGCCACCGTCCAGCGTGGAGGGAAGATCACAAAGTCCATGTTGGCCGTGCCCGGCGTGTCGGAGGGCGACGTGAGCACAGTGTAAATCGAGGGATCCGGATGATCGAAGTTCACAGTGTTAATGCAGTTAAACGTGTGCAGATCGTACTTGTACGGTGCATAGTTTCCATGCCAGGCCACAACATTGAGCGGAGAGTGGTTGTACACACCCTTCCACAGATTGCCCTGAAACTTTGCAATCACATCGCACATTTCGGTTACTTCTTCATACCACGCCACGGGGGTTAGAAAGTCGCGCGGGTTTGCAAGTCCGTTCGCACCAATCGGTCCTAAATCCGGAATGCGCAACAGTCCACCATAGTTCTCAAGGATATAACCACGCGCCGGCTCCTGCATTTCTACACGGAACTTGATGCCGCGAGGAATAACAACAATCTCTCCGGGCGCCGCATCAATAATGCCCATCTCTGTGCAAAAGCGCAGTGCGCCTTGCTGCAGAACAATCAGCATTTCGCCATCGGCATTGTAGAAGAACTCGTTCTTCATGGACGTGTTCGCAACGTACATGTGAATGGCCACACCGGAATGCGTGTGGAAGTCTCCATTCCCTGCCATTGTCACCATCCCCTGCACAAAGGTTGTTGGCAGGGTGGGAAGGGGCAAGGGGCTCCATCGAAGTTGGTTTGGTGTTGTCTCTACTTCGTCAAACCGTGACCGAATCAAACCATTGTCTATGCGTTCGTACGGCTTGTGTACAACAGACGGGCGGATGCGGTACATCCAGCTTCGCTTGTTCGAGGAACGTGGTGCCGTGAAGGCCGTTCCATTAATCTGTTCAGCATACAAGCCAAAGGCCGGTTGCTGCGGAGAGTTCTGGCCAACCGGCAACGCACCGGGGATCGCTTCTGTGGCAAACTCGTTGCCAAAGCCGGACATGTAGTTCATAGTCAATCAAGAATTGTGCAATGAGACTTCAAATATGCCAACTTGTAGGTGAAAATTGACAGAGGGTTTGGACAACACTGTCTTAATCCCCGGAATTTTGCAGCGTACGGTATTTTGGGTTTAACATTATTTGTACGTACGTAACTATATTGTGGGGACACTTTTATCTTTTCAACCAAGTGGGGTTTTATAAACAGTTGTTCAATTAGCACGTCCTTGCGTGCTGGCACCGCAGCAGCTTATGCGCTGCTTACTGTATTCTCATCGTCGTTTGTCTAAGCGCAAACTGGTTGTCCTCCAGACTCTCCAGGGTGCACATGGTCTGCTACAGTTTCGCCGGATTTTCTGTACAAAGGCTGCTATGTTCGCGTTCAATATTGCTATCGAACTTGCAATGCTGTTTGCGAAGTCGTGATGAATTGGTGGACATTCTATGATCGTGACTGCATCGCGGTTAAGACAATCGGTGCAGACTTTTGGGACATTTCCGCTCAGAAAATCATTTCTACACTTGCATTTCCTGTAACTTGTCTCGAATACGTGCCCACTTGTCCTCAAACAAATACTGTTATCGTCTCAACCGCGAGCACTTGTATGCAAGCAACAACAGTTTCACACCTCCAAAATTGATGCAGAATCGTACGAGCTACGGCTTTGTTGGAGTATGTCCTGTAAGTATTGTTCTCAGTGGTCCCATTCAGTTACCAGGATCTTATCCTTCACCTTACACCTCCCCATGCTACTACATTTGCAATTGATGCTGTTGTACTAAGGCGTCAGTGGTGGGACCCGAGCTGCAAATTGAGTTAACTCGAATTGCAGCTCAGGTCATTGTGTTAGTTGCAACCGCTTGAATGCCCTTAGGGCGGGGCGGATTTCACTTCAAGCTTGAAAGCCCGCGAATGGCTTCAACGATTCAATTCGGAGAATTTCAGTGAAAACATCAATCGCGATCTATCTCGTTTGGCTTACTCTCTCGCAGTACACGTGGAGTCAACCAGCATTTGAAGTCAGGTCTGTTAGTTCTCCATACGTAGGATCTTACACCAACGGCAGCGATGTACATCTTGTCGCATTTTCAGGTCAGATACTTCGGCTTGTCAAGGAAGGTGTCGATCCTGTAGGAACAATACGTAGCGCCGACGGGAGCACTGTTGACAATGTGTCGCGGTGCAGACAGCTCAATGATCGTGATCTACTTTTGATTCGGAGCGACTACTCGGTCCACATGGTCGACATACCCTCAGCGCGCATCGTTCAGTCATTTGCTGAATGTCCGCTTGGTAGCATTGTCGACGTTTCACAACTCAATGACACTCTGTTCTTTGCCATAACTTCCGAAAGAATTGCGACGGTTTATAACAGTCGCGACCGTTTGTGGACGCAAGTGGAGGATCTTCTAGGCACCCAGGCCATCTCTCAGCTCGAGGGGGGGGGTACTCCTTGGCACAAATCGGGCAGAACTCATCCGGTTGGTCATGGCACCTAACAGCGCAATTCTACGTGATACGATTTCTGTCGACTTGCCTTTTCCACCAACTCAGATCAAGAGCACAGCCTCGGGAGACGAAGCCTTCCTCGTTCTGCGAGAGCCACTGCGTTCGTCGCTTTTTAGAGTGAATCTGCGATCGAAAGTTTTTGACTCTTGTTCAATCCATGCACAACAGTTCATTTTGGCAGCTGGCGAATCCAACATCTTATATGCATGTGCAGACAAAGTAGTTCATACTTTACGACAAGGATCC
>JBBRES010000105.1:0-9039 GCA_038202665.1 Kapaibacterium sp. (SeqCode)
AAGTGGCCTATATCATCGAGTATGCGGCCATGCGACCCGGCGCTGCATCTGCAACGTTGATTCTAGACTGCACCTCGAAAACAGAAACGCTGATCGTAGAGCTTCGTGGATCTCGAAGAGATAGATCGGCTGTTCCGTCCGACACGATGTTCTCTGTGAACTTGCGCGTTGGAACTACAACAACATTGCCAGTTGTGTGGCGCGCAACCACGCTATCGTTCGAAACACTTTTTGCAGCAACCATCGTATCGGGCGACACGCTCAACAAGTTCCGCCTCACACTTCCATCACTCGTTGGCAGCGCCAACATTGTAAGCTTTATCGATGCAACGGCAAGCGATACAGGTTGGACGCAAACGCGATTTAAGATCACGCTCGCGCCGTGCATTCGCGACACGTTCATCACGCTGCGTGTGTATGGCATCTCGCCAATCTTCAATGCACTGCCCGCCTATACGGTGAACGCAGGTTGCAGCATACGCGATACTCTCCGCATTCCGGTGACCAACACAGGTAATGCAGATCTGATGATTTCTCGGGCTGTTGTGCAGAATGATCCGAGTGGCGCCTTTGTCCCGTTGTTCTGGCAGAGCGGTCGGCCCTATCCGGTGAACATCAAACCAAAACAGTCCGATACGCTCGTCGTGGAGTATCGTCCAAAGACGACGTTGGATCTTGCAGATCTGGTGATTGAGAACGACGATAAGACAACGAAGCGCGGCGTCAAATCGCCGTGGACGATTAAGCTCAAGGGACTTTCGTCGCGCGTCTCCGTTGTTGTGACGCCACAACTGATTGACTACGGTACGAAGTGCTTACGTCAACTCGCCGACTCATCCTTTAGCGTTACCAATAACGGTCCAGCACCCGCCACCGTGGCTGTTGACGGAGAACTCGATCGTATCATCGATCAATTCGGTAACGCCGTATATCGCTCTCGCGTGCCGACGGATGTTGTTGGATCGTTCCGCGATACCATTCGTATTCGAGTTCGACCATGCGATACATCAACGATGGTTGTGCGAGTGTGGAAGGTTGAAGACCTTCGAGTATCGATCACACCGCAACGCATCGAAGACAGTGTTACCAATGGCGGCACGGTTCGAAAGCGCGCTGTGATTCGAGTGAGTGGAGTAGCGTCTGCACGCATCACATCTATCGTACTCACGCCCGCTTCGCCCATGGCCGTGATTTCTCCGATGCCATCACTGCCGATTGTGCTCACGCCAGCAGACAGTTTGGAAGTGTGGGTTGAACTCTCTGCCACAGATGCGCGATCCTATGTTGGTACGCTGAACGTTGTAGCAGTTGCGTCGTGCACGGCTACGGACAAGGCCGACGTGATCTTCCGTTCAACAATGCGCGGACTTCGACTGTCATCTACTGCTATCTCGATTGATCAGCGCTGTGTGTCTGGTCCGATGGAAGATTCCGTTGTCGTTACTTCTACTTCTTCCACAAACATTACCCTTGCCGCCCCGCTCCTTACCGGACCAGATGCCGCCTTCTTCTCCGTCACTCCCGCGAGCACACAAGTACTCGCGCCCGATGCGTCCGTTACGTATGTGGTCCGGTGCAGCGCGCCTGTGGTGCGAGCCTACACAGCCGACCTACAGATAGGACTTGCTTCGGATTCGGTGCGCCAGAATGTTTCGATGCGCATGGTGCAGCATACCACTGCGCTGCATTGGGCAAGCACTGTTGCGGATTCCATTCTGCAAGTGGACGTTGGAACGCTTGATGCATGCGAGGCGCCACTCTTCGTTCGCCGAACACTGTACAACATGAGCGATACGGTGCTGCGCGTTCAAATCGTGCGTGCCACTCCTCTTGGAGGCATCGACGTGTCGGCCACCGGACTTCCCATTACGATTCCTGCGCAAGATTCCGTACAAGTCGTGCTGCGTGTTGTACCAAACGCACTCCCTGCAGGCGCATGGAGCGAACGTATAGACTACGTGGATGATCTGTGTGGCATTCATGCGGCACTGATTCTTCGTGGGGGCACCAATAGTGGCGCACTCGTGATGACGCCACCACGCGTCGACTTCGGAACGACGCCGAACGGCACTGTGCGCACATCGCCAATGACGATTCGCAACCCTTCGACTGCAGCACGGACAATCACGTCACTTACGTTGAATGCACAGGCATCTCCATCCATATCGATCGTCAATCCACCAATTGGTGTTGTCGTAGAGCCATCTGCATCGATAACGTTTGATGTGCGCTTTGCGCCGTTACAAGAGGGAAGCGCGACGGCAACGATTACGATGGTGGATTCTGGTGCATGCAGCACAACGAGTTCTTCGCAGGTGGTTGGTGCATCGCGCGACACAACGCCGCCCGTCTATGTAGCAACGATTAGAACGGATCGGTTCCAGGAGCGCCCGAATACAGTGATCGAAGTTCCAGTGATGTGGACCACCGATGTGTCTGCCGCACAGTTCGATAGTATTCGTGTTCGCGTGAATTTCTATGAGCTGCTCTTGGACGTCGACACGGTTACCTCTGCATATCCAGGTGTGTTCACGGAAATGCATGTAGACAGTATTGTGGAGTTCACTATTCGTGCCGATAGCACGAGTCGCATAGGCACTGTTGGTACGCTTTGCGTTCTTCGTGGGACAACGCAAATGGCCTTGCCGGATTCGACTGCCTTTACTGTTGTGAGCTACGATTTCTGGAGCAAAGAAAAAGTTGGCTTGCTTGAAGACCCCGGCTACTTAATCGTCGATGCATGCGGTCCGCGCTTTATGATCAGGCTTGGAGCCGACGTGCGTGTGCGCATCGCTCCGCCACTCCCTGTGCAAGACGTGCTTACTCTTGAGCTCGATCACCGAGAAGCCGATGTACTGGACGTTGAACTCTATGATATGCAAGGCCGTAACGTGTTGCACCAGAACGCCGCGATCGATGCAACGGCAACCACGCTCTCCGTACCGGTCCATGCATGTGTATCCGGCGCCTATCTGATGCGCGTCTACAATGCGCGCCGCGAGACGATCTTCTCGACAGTGATGATGATTGCGCGCTAAAGCGCCGGAAAGAGTCCGCGCATAGCCGCGGTAATCGCCGAGCGAAACGCCCCTTTTGTGTCCTCGCCGCACGCGGCTGAAAACTCACGTATCTGCTTGTACGCAACCGGACTCACGAGCTCGCAAAGTCGAAGCGTGAGAGTAGCACCTTGCTGCGTTCGCACAAACGATCCGATGATCACATAGCGCACATCGAACGCACGCAGTAATCCGATTTCTGAGACTGAAACAGTTTGGTAATTCTCTACAACGTAGAGTCCGGCCTTCACATACATTGAGTCGCGCGTTTCGAGATCGATGAGCGTTAGCTTCTCCAGCGCGCTTGCCTCATTCGAAATCGTCTCTGCGCCGTCGTACGAAACGACAACTTTCTCTGCAAAGAGATTCCATCCCCGTTGCTGTGTTGTGTCAACAAACGCTATACCGCCAAGCGTCACCAACGCCGTGGGTACCACACGGAAATCACTTTCAGCCTTTGCATACAACGCACTGTCTTGCAATGCAACACACAGTGCACGTTGGAGGGAGGCAAGGATAGCCGGATCTGCGAGGGCCGATTCGTCTGAAGAATTCTTGTAGCGCAGAAGTCCATATCCCACCCCGCGACCTTGCTCCTTGAGATCACTTCCCGTTGTGAGTACTACTTCTGTGCGCACAAGGTTGGCTATACGTCGCGTTGTTATGAAGAGCGCACCGTATGCATGGGTGGCGTTCACTGCGTCTACAATTGTGCGTTTTGAGGCAGGTAAGGAGGCAAGGAGGGAGTCACGCACAACGCTGGGGATTAAGCGAAGTGACGGCGTGAGGGACAATGCGACCGCTGTGCCGGCCTCTACTTTGCCCACAGTGATGGCGAGATCTGTTGAGTCGACGTTAATCCGCCCTACGATAAGTCGTTGCTGCACATCGGCTTGCGCCACTGTGGTCGCAACACCAACCCATACCGCACAGACGAGTAACGTACTCGTAACATACCGGTAACATCCAGCTAACAGGCTGCCGATAGTTTCGTGGCGCTCAGTGACAACCATGAATGAGGTATCCAGTGAAATCGGTGAAAACAATTGTTTCGGTATTCCTAATGATGGCGATGTGGCCGATGGCCATACTTGCCGAAGGAACCATTGCAGGCAAAGTTACGGACGGGGAGAATGGCGACGGATTGCGTGGAGCAACTGTTCAGGTGCTCAACACGAAAAAAGGCGCCTATACCGACACGAAGGGTACGTTCCGTATCAAGAAGGTGCCGGCCGGGACGTACACAGTGAAGTTTGCCTTCGTCGGCTACGACTCAAAAACAGTCGAAGGCGTTGTGGTCAAAGACGACGAGACGACGCAAGTAGACGTGCTAATAGAAATGACGAAGACCACATCGAAAGAAGTAGTGGTCTCTGCCACACGTTCAAACGACAACGCAGCCGCGTTGCTTGCAAAGCGAAAGAATGCATCGCAAGTGAGCGATGGAATTGGCAAAGAAGAAATTTCAAAGCTGCCCGACGGAGACGCAGGTCAATCACTCAAGCGCGTGTCTGGTGTAACGCTTGTTGAAGGCAAATACGTGTTCGTGCGAGGTGTGAGCGATCGGTACAGTAACACCACGTTGAATGGTGCATCGCTCTCGACAACGGAGCCGGACAAGAAGTCGTTTGCATTCGACATGTTTCCCGCAGAGCTTCTCGAGAACGCAAACATTGCAAAGTCGTTCACGCCCGATCTTCCCGGCAACTTTGCGGGCGGACTGGTGCAGTTGAACACGATCGATTTCCCGAGCTCCTACAATCTGAAGTTCAGTGCAGGTCAGCAGTACAACGACTACGTGACGTTCCGCGGTAGCGAGTTCCTCACCTATCAAGGCGGCAACACAGACTGGCTTGCATTCAGCGGTTCTTCGCGTGTAGCACCATCCGATGTACCTGCCTCGCGTCAAGAGTTTGCAGAGTTGAATAAGTCGGCCTACAGTGGCAATCAGGCGTCCATCGACCGCGTGCATGCAGTAGGCACTGGCTTCCAGAACTCACGCTGGAACACACGCTACGAAACAGCGCCAACGAATGGCAATATGGGACTTACGCTTAGCGCCCCCATCGAAGTTGGTGATAGCGATCAATTGGGCATCGTGGCGAATGTCAACTACGGTACAAGCTTTGCGATGAATCGCATGAAGCGTGGCGGTATTCAGTCAGACGGTACACTGCAGTACGACAAGCAAGGTTATGCAGCACAAAAGAGCGTGAGTTGGGGCGGGTTGCTGAACCTTGCCTATCGCTTGGGAACAAACACAACGTTCTCTCTCAAGAACGTGTACAACAGAGGCATGGACGACGAATCGGTAGAGCTCGACGGTCTGTCGAATGCTCTCACGATGGTTCGTCGTGAGTTCGGCTTCAACTATGTGGAACGTCAACTTGCGAGTACGCAGTTGAGCGGCGAACACACGGTAACAGACTTCAGTAACGCACTCATCGAATGGAAGCTTGGCTACAGCGCATCACTTCGGAACGAGCCCGACTACCGTCGTCTTACCTATCAGCGAAATGTGGAAGAGCCAGAAGGCGCACTAACGCTGGCGATCACCGCCTCGCCCTACGGAGATGGTACATCGGCCGGACGTTTCTATTCGAACATGACGGAGTTTAGTCGCAATGCAAATCTGAACTTCACCGTTCCCATCAATGAATTCAAGATCAAGGTTGGCGGACTGTATGAATTCCGAAATCGCAACTTCAGTGCGCGTTCGTACACGATGGTCCAGTCGCAGAACTATCAAGGCGAAATCGACAATCTTCTGACGATCAACGAAACCGGACAAGTAGATCACTCGCGAACATTCCAAGATTCGAACTTCACCGTGAATCGTATCCTGATGTCTGAAGAAACCAAGGCATCGGATTCCTATATCGCCTCTGAAGAACTCGGCGCTGGATATGCTATGGCAGATCTGCCATTCACAATCGGAGAAACCACCATGCGATTCATTGGTGGAGCGCGTATCGAGAAGAGCATTCAGCAGCTGAACTCCTTCGACTACAACAACACACCAGTAAATCCGCGAGTGGACGTTACGGACGTTCTGCCGTCGATCAATCTTGTGATCGGACCTACGTCGGACATGAACATTCGTATGAGTGCAACACAAACACTCTCGCGCCCTTCCCTCCGTGAATTTGCTCCCTTCTCCTTCTACAACTTCCAAACACAGGCGGTTGTCACGGGTAATCCGAACCTCACGCGTGCGCTCATCCAGAACTACGATTTGCGTTGGGAGTATTTCCCAGCGTCGGGAGAAGTGCTCAGTGCCAGCTTGTTCTACAAGACCTTCAAGAATGCTATCGAAGAGACCATCTTCCCATCTACATCGGAAGTAATCTATTCCTTCCAGAATGCATCGGGACTTGCCACGAACATTGGGGTTGAACTTGAAGCACGAAAGAACCTTGGATTCATAGGCGAATTCTTCAAGTCGTTCACCTTCGCCGTGAACTATGCCTATATCAAATCGAACATCACTGTTACGCAAGGCTCCGTTGTAGATGAGCGTCCAATGTGGGGACAAAGTCCGTACACACTCAATGCGTCGTTGTTCTACACAAACATTGAAACGGGATCGACGATCAACGTTGGATACAACACGTATGGCAAGCGCATCATTAAGGTTGGACAGCGCGGAGTGTATCAGTTCGACGATCCACATGTGTACGAAATGCCGCGCGACGTGATCGACTTCGGTTTCACACAAAGTGTCGGCTCCAGTCTTGAATTCAAATTCAGTGTGCGCGACCTTCTCAATCAAGCCCTCATTTGGCAACAAGGTGCGACGGCCATTCAGAGTAACATCCGAGGTCGGTCCTTCACCTTTGGTATTGGCTATAAACTTCAATGACCTGTTTCATAAAGGAACGTTCTATGCGAATACTTCGACTCATACTTCTTGTTGGAATGCTGTCTGCCGTCTCCGTGATGGCCCAGAATCCAACGTCCTGTCGAATCACATCGCCGAATGGTGGCGAAGTGTTTCGGCCAGGTATTTCGCAAACGATCACGTGGGACACTGCCGGCACAAGCCGTGCACGTTGGAGATTCAAGTACGGTACGTCGCCTGCAGGACCTTGGACAACCATCACGGGGATGGAAAACGTTCTTGACTCTGCTGCACGCAGAGGCACGTTTGTAGGTGGATGGCGCGTTCCCGCGCAGGCCACTACGAATGGCTACATCCGCATGGAATTGGTCGCCGATTCAGTGACTGTCTTTGACGTTACTGACGCTGCCTTCACCATCATCCAACCTGAAGCTGTGCGCGTAGACTCCGTACTGTCCGGTATACTTACAGGCACTGTGAAGCTTCGTAATTCAAAGATCTATGGCTTGAACGGCTTCTTATATGTGAACGGTACACTCGAGATCGAGCCGGGCACGATCATTGTTGGTGATACGGTTGGACAGAACTCAGCTATCTGTGTGAATCGTGGTGGTAAGATTATTGCAAAGGGTACGAAGGATCGCCCGATCATCTTTACGTCGGCTGCGCCTGCAGGTCAGCGCGCTCGCGGCGACTGGGGTGGAATTGTGTTGTGTGGTAACGCGCGCACAAATCACCCTGGTGGACAGGCCGCGATGGAAGGTGGCATTGCAGATCCCGCACCGCCAAACGGTTGGTTTGGTGGAACGGACGATAACGACAACAGTGGTGTGCTGCAATACGTGCGCATCGAGTTTGGTGGCATTGCCTTGACTCCTAACAACGAGATTAATGGACTTACGATGTGCGCCGTTGGTAGGGGCACGACCATCGATCACGTACAAGTATCTCACGCCAATGATGATTCCTTCGAATGGTTTGGCGGCACGGTGAATGCAAAGTACTTGATTGCCTTTGGCGGTATCGACGACGACTTTGATACCGACAATGGATTCAGCGGAATGGTGCAATACGGAGTTGGCAAGCGATTCCGCACCATTGCAGATCAATCCACATCGCAAGCATTTGAATCAGACAACGATGCTAACACGTCGTACAACAATCCACGCACGTCGTGCATTTTCTCGAACATGACGTTGATCGGACCAATTCAAGACACGTCGTGGACAGCCGGTAGCGGTCCAAATCAGTACAATCGATTCTACGGCGCAGGCATGCAAGTGCGTCGTAACTCACGTTTTAATTTGTTCAACAGCGTCTTCGTTGGTTGGCCACGCGGTATGGAACTCTCTGGTGTTCCAACGATGACTGCAGCACAGGCAGACACAACGCACATCCGACACAACAGTTGGTTCGGCATCAAGGGCACTACGTTCAATCTTGCAAGTGGTACGCCACCAACTGGTATGGACGTGACTTGGCTCGAGCGCGTTCAGTTTGTGAACTTGATAGACAAGAGCAACCCTAACAATGCATTCCTCGAAAACCCTTGGGTTGAGAGTTCAAACACATTTAACCCAGCGCCAAAGAGTTCTGCACCATATCTGAATTCCGCAAGCTTCACAAATGCAAACTTCGCACTCGTGCCAATCAACGATCCGTTCTTTGAGCAAGTAAGCTATCGCGGCGCATTCCCTGCAACAGGTGAGCGTTGGGACGAAGGTTGGACAGAGTACGATCCAGTTAACGCAGACTATCGTGCCATTCCTTTCGTAAAAGTACTTTCACCGGGCGCAACGGCTGGAGAGAAGTACCTCAAGGGCGCAAACGTGAGTGTAACATGGGACACTACAAACGCGCCGGGCGCTCACTATAAAGTCGAGTTCGCAACGGGTGCGGCAGGTCCGTGGACAACCGTCACGAATGGTTCCGACGTTGTTGATGCCGGTGCATCGCGAGGCATGTTGCCTGGTGGATTCACGGTTCCAAACATCAACACCACAACGGGATACATTCGCATTTCGGACGTGAGCGATGCGTCGAACTTCGACATCAACGATAATCCCTTCTCTATCATCGATCTGCCACAACCGGCCGTTCGACTGATTGAGCCAGGCACGAACACAAAAAGCATTCGCGTAG
>JBBRES010000106.1:0-9010 GCA_038202665.1 Kapaibacterium sp. (SeqCode)
ATTCTTGTTGGTGACAGGCGTGTTGATGTTCTTCATGGGAGTGCAGAACGCGCTGTTCATTGGACTTGCCACACCCCTTTCTTCCTTCCTCGCCTTCATCGTCATGCCGGGTCTTGGATTTACGTTTAACATCGTGGTGACGTTCGCCTTCTTGCTCGCTCTGGGTATCATTGTTGATGATGCCATTGTGGTAATCGAGAATACGCACCGTCTGCACGTCAAGGAAAAGATTGATGTTAAAACCGCAGCGAAGTATGCCGCTGCCGAAGTCTTTGCACCAGTTGTTGCTGGTACGCTCACAACGCTCGCACCATTCTTCCCTCTGCTGTTCTGGCCGGGTCTGGTGGGTGAGTTCATGCGATATCTTCCTGCCGTCTTGATCATCACGCTTACTGCTTCGCTTATCGTTGCCTACATCATGAATCCGGTCTTTGCAGTCGACTTCATGGACAAGCCAGTACGTGGCATTACGATGCGTCGCCTTATCACACGCTTACTCACTGGTGCATTGATCGTCGCACTCGGTATTGCAACGAGCATGGTGTGGATTGCAACACTCACCGTGTTTACGATTGGCTTCTGGCTGATGAACCACTACTACATCACGCCAAAGCTTATCGTACCGTTCCAGGAGCGTGGCCTACCGTGGGTGATGGAGAAGTATCGCGCCACCCTTCGGTTTGTGTTGCATGGTTGGCGTCCAATCTATGTTCTCAGCGGAATTGTTGTACTGCTCTTCACCACGTTTGGACTGATGACGGTCTTCGCACCCGAAGTGGTCTTCTTCCCATCGGCAGAACCGAACTACGCCTACATCTACGTTCAAACGCCTATTGGAACAGATGCCGTTGAAACGGATTCTCTCCTACGGGTAGTTGAGAAGCGCGTGTCTGACGTTCTAGGAGAGAACAACCCACTCGTGAAGTCGGTGATCTCAAACGTTGGCCTTGGTGCAGGAGATCCACAAATGCCGGATCGAACCGTTACGCCGCATAAGGGTAAAGTGACTGTTGCCTTTGTGGAGTTTCAGTATCGACATGGTGAGCTAACGAGCGCGTACCTCACAAAATTCCGTAATGCGCTGAAGGATATTCCAGGCGCAGAAATTGTTGTGAGCAAGGAAAGCAACGGGCCACCTACGGGTAAGGAAATCAATATCGAATTGAGCGGAGACGACTTCGATTCGTTGGTTGCAATCTCGTCGCGCGTCAAGATGCTTCTGGTAGATAGTCTTCGCATTCCCGGTATCGAAAAGTTGAAAAGTGATCTCGAGCGCAGTAAGCCGGAGATCCTTGTCAAAATCGACCGAGAGAAGGCAAACCGTGAAGGGATTTCTTCGGCACAGATTGGGATGGCACTGCGAAACGAATTGTATGGCGCAGAAGCAACTAAGTATCGAGATGGCGAAGACGAATACAAGGTCCAACTGCGCGTGAAAGAGGACATGCGGAAGAACGTCGACGCGTTGCTCGACATTCCGCTCACGTTCCGCGAAATGAGCAGTGGAAACTTCCGTCAAGTACCGATCTCTTCTGTTGCCAAGGTAGAGTATCACACAACGTTTGCTGGTATTAACCGCAAAAACAACAAACGTGTGGTAACGCTTTCCTCCAACGTTCTGCAAGGCTTCAACGCAAACCAGATCAACGCCTCGATTAAAAAGGCAATCGACCGGTTGGATGTTCCTGAAGGATACGAGATCAAGCAAACGGGTGCACAAGAAGACCAGAAGGAAACATCAGACTTCCTTGGCTTGGCCTTTGGAATTGCTGCGATGTTGATCTTCTTCATCATGGTAACACAGTTCAATTCAGTTGCCAAACCGCTGTTGATCATGTCAACAGTACTCTTCTCTGTCATCGGTGTTCTCCTTGGCTTCATGCTCTTCCGTCTTACATTCTCGATCGCCATCACGGGAGTGGGCATCATTGCCCTTGGTGGAATCGTGGTTCGAAATGGAATTGTGTTGGTGGACTTTACGGACGTGCTCAAGAAGCAAGGATGGAAGACGCGACGTGCAATCATCGAAGGTGGTGCGATTCGCTTCAATCCCGTGATCCTCACCGCAGGGGCAACCATTCTTGGTCTGATACCATTGGCAGTTGGATTTAACATCGACTTTGTTGAAATGCTGAACCTTCGCAATCCTCACATCCACTTTGGAAGTGATAGTGTTGCGTTCTGGGGACCGTTGGCCTACTCAATCATCTTTGGATTGAGTTTTGCCACATTCTTGACATTGGTTGTTGTGCCGTGTATGTATCTAATCTTGTATCGGGTGCAACTGCGTATCAGCCGCCGCAAGCATCGTCGGCAGTTGCGTGAAGGTCTCATGATATCATCGCATTGATGCACCAATGCACACAAGAAAAAAGCCCGTCAACGTTCGCGTTGACGGGCTTTTGTGTATTCACACAAGTGAACTGTTATTGTTGTTTGAACTGCATCGAAGCACTGTTCATACAGTAGCGCTTACCTGTTGGTTTCGGTCCATCATCGAATAGGTGACCAAGATGTGCATCACACCGAGCACATCGTACTTCAACGCGTTCCATCCCGACCGAATTGTCGGACACGAGCTTCACGTTGTCCTTTGATACGGCATCGAAGAAACTCGGCCAACCCGTTCCGCTTTCGAATTTTGCGTCTGATGCAAACAAGGCCGTCCCGCAACATTTACAGTTATACGTTCCCTTGTCATGATTGTCCCAGTACGCATTTGCAAATGCGCGTTCAGTGCCAGCTTGGCGAGCGATCCGATACTCTTCTGGGGTGAGTTCCTTCTTCCACTCTTCTTCCGATTTGATCACGTTGGTAACCATCGTGGTCTCCTTTGTTTGTGGATCATAGATTTTGATTTTTGACGGCCCTGCCGCCTTCTGCGGCGGGTTCCCGCCGCAGGCCATCCCAACTGTTGCGATAAACAAAAGGGGTGCAATCCATCGAGATTTCATACTTACATCCGAAAAGTTGGACGAACTGGAGGAGCGGGCCCGTCACCTTTGTATCGGACGTGTTCGAGGAACAGACCCGATGGAGGTGCGGTGGTTGTTGCTGGAATGGTGGTGGACGTGCGAAGCATCTGAGTTATTTGAGCAGGCGACATGGCTCCACGTCCAGCCTCGACAATGATACCCACCATTTGGCGGACCATTTTCCACAAGAAGTGAGATCCCTGAATGCGGAGCACGATCAGGTCGCCAAACTCATGCAGCGAGCATTCTTGCATTTCCACAGTAGTAGACTTCTCTTCGGGATCATCCTTTGTGAACGACCGAAAGTCGTGAAAGCCCTCGAACGCAGCGCAGGCGGCGCGCATGGCATCAGCACTGAGCGTGTCTTTTACCCACCACACGTAGCGCTTGCCGAACGAGGTGCGACGCCGACTTATCTGATAAAGATACGTTCGCGATGTTGCGTCGTGTCGTGCATGGAACTTTGGGTCCACCTTCACAATGTCGATCACATTCACATCCGCAGGGAGCTTGTCGTTCACTTTCATGCGCAGAATATGCGGTGCTAGTTGCGTACGAGCTTCGATGTGCGCCACTAGCATAAGGGCGTGCACGCCTGCATCTGTGCGACCGGAGCCCATGAGCTCGAAGTCGCGAGAGCCAAGGGCGTCAGCAAATGCGCCAATCAATTCGCCCTGGACCGTCCGGGCATTCTTTTGCACTTGCCATCCGGAATAGCGTGTGCCTTCGTATTCGAGGGTTATTTTGAAGCGAGCCATGACGCAAATTAGGCAATGAGGAGCCTCACCGATGAATGATCGCATGATGTTGTTGTACGCTCTTGGTAGATACCGAGAGCGATACCCGGACGAAGCAGAGGTTGTAGACAGACTTGCGGCCTTCGTCGAAGGTGAGCCCAACTGCTTTGAGCGGACCACAAAAGAGGGCCATATCACGGGTTCTGCGTGGATTGTGGATCCCACGGGAACACGCGTGCTCCTGACGCACCATCGTAAACTTGATAAGTGGCTGCAGCTTGGTGGCCATGCTGATGGCGATTCCGATGTGCTCGCCGTAGCCGTCCGAGAAGCGCGCGAAGAGTCAGGTGTGGAAGACGTTGCGCCCATGTCGACCGAGATTTTTGACGTAGATATTCACAGTATTCCAGCACGTGGTGAAGAGCCGGAACATTTTCACTACGATGTACGGTTTGTCTTACGAGCAGCACACACCGATCACATTGTGAGCGACGAGTCGCACGATCTAGCATGGGTACCTATCCACGAGATCGGCAACTACACCACGGAAGGATCCATGCTTCGCATGGCACAAAAACATGTACAGTACATCTCGAACAATCTGCATTAACGCATCCATCGATCGTGTCTTCCACTTTCATGACGACACATCGAACTTGATTCGCATAACGCCTCCGAACACATCGGTGCGCGTTGTCGCAAGTGGCAAACCCGGAGTTGGCAACGAAATCACTCTTCGTGTAACGCAGTTTGGAATTTTCACCTCCACATGGAAGGTGCGAATCACGGAGTATGACGCCCCACATCGGTTCGTCGACGAACAGATACGTGGACCTTTTCGCGTATGGAAACAAATCCGCGAATTCAAGGTAGTGGAAGGCGGCACGGAGCTGACGGATACGGTGGAGTATGCACTCCCGTTTGGTTTCCTTGGATGGATCGCACATGCGATGTTTGTTCGGCGCCAGATCGCGTCGATGTTCGCCTACCGGCAGCAACGCACTAAGGAACTACTTGAGTCGTGAGCGTGCGTCTTGCACGATGGCACGTACGTCATTGATGTTCGTTGCATCGTAGCACCGAACGATCATGTCTTCGATGATAGGTTCTGCGTCAAGCAGCGTTGCGGACGAAGCCACAGGAACTGACATCATTAATGTGTTCCAAAAGCCCGCTTTGATTGAATCCTGGATGTCACCGATGTGCATGTTCATCCATACTGCTGGCGTTCCCGCATCCACAACAGTATTCGAAAAGCGCTCAGCAATGAGTTTGGAAACAAGGAACTGTGCGAGGTCACGCCCTAGCGCTTTGTTGGTACTCTTCGTTGTGGTGCAGAGCACATCACCATTTAGGATGGACGCAGTAGGTTGCACGGTGTAGGTTGTCACGCCCCGTTGTGCGGCCATGTTGATTATCCAATTCCCAGTGTACATGTTGCGCACCTCGCCACCCAAAAAGCGTTGATCAAGATCACGAGAGGGAAGAATCAATGCGTGGTCGTGGGCCACCATGCGAAGCGTATCTAATGCCTGCACGAGGGTCTCGTCCATGTCTGCTTCCAGCGGCATACGCCTATAGAATTGCGGCGCACCCCACGCCCACAGCAATGGCAAGGTTCGCTTTATCACGTTGTGTGGGTCTGTGGCGCAAAGGCCCCACGTGTACGTTGCCGCTGGACCGGTCCAATGCACAAGTGCTCGTGCATTCACCATCCACGGAAGTGCGTATCGACCTATATCAATCTTTGATTTCTTCGCGACACTGATCGTATCAAGCACACCTGCCTCTGCAAACTCTGCAAGCCAATCGAGGCCAAGGTGAAGGACATCCGGTTGTGTGCCCGCGTTAAAGGCTAGGTGAAGTTTTGACTTGCCATCCGACCACTGCAAGGCGGTGAGTTCTACATGGACGCCGGGGTGCAGTTTTTCAAAGTCATGCACGATGAGCTCTAACGCCGCACGCTGCGAGGGTTCCGACCAGAAGTGCCAGAACCGAATAGTCTCTACCGATGCGTCGTTCTTCGCGCAACTCAGTGCGATGAACGACACACAACAAAACAAGAGAATGCGTCGCATTAGTGTGGAACGGCCGCAACAACTTTTCGTGGAGCTGCGTGTGCCGGGTCTTTCATAAAGGGACCTCGCTGCACGGGCTGATCAAGGACGGGTTTCGTGGAATCGGCCAAGGCAGCGCCATTCGGCGTCATGCCAACCTTCGAGTACAGTGTGTCGCGTTTGACGTCGACAGGCCACTTCTTCAAGAAGTAGTAGTCGAGCATTTTGCGGACGATCGGTCCGGCAGTCGCGGCTCCGAATCCACCTTCTTCTACCGTGACGACGATGGCAATCTTTGGATTTATTTTTGGAGCAAAGCATACGAACCACGACTGGTCTTTGCCACCCGTCTGAGCCGTACCGGTCTTGCCGCACACTTCGATCTCTGGCATGTTCACAACACGACCTGTCCCCGCAATCACTACTTGGCGCATGGCCTCTTTCACTTGCTGAAAGTATTTCTGTTCCACTGGCAGCTTGCGTGAATCGTAGGAAAGAAACTGTTTCTTCTTCAACACCTTGTTATACGTTGCGCGAACAGCATGTGGTTGGTACCATGTGCCTTCATTCGCTATGGCACCGATGTAGGCTACCATTTGGAGCGGCGTTACGTTCACTTCGCCTTGCCCAATTCCCCAGTTCATCAACACGTAGTTCGTCCACCCTCGAACACCAAGATGTTTGTTCATGTATTCACGAGTTGGCAGGTTGCCCTTCGATTCTTCCGTCACATCCGCGCGTGTTTTTTGTCCAAATCCAAACTGCGTTCCGTAGTAGGCGAATTTGTCGACGCCGAGTTTCAAGCCCAATTGATAGAAGAATGCATTGCAAGAGAGTTGCATTGCTTCGGTCATGTTAATCATGCCATGCACGCCACCGTGACATTTTGCAAATCGTCCGCCATAGGAGTAGCCGCCATTGCACAGTAGTCGCGTCTTGTCCGTAATCAATCCTTCTTGCAAACAAGCAAGGGCCATGAAAGGTTTGAACGTGGAGCCCGGAGAATAATTCGACTGACTCACCCGATTAAGCAATGGGATTTGCGGATCGTTATACAACTCGCTATAGTACGTGCGACGAGTCTTGCCTGCGAACTTGCGCAGATCGTAATCGGGCTTACTCACATAGCAAAGGATCTCGCCCGTCGATGGATCGATGGCTACCGCGCCGCCTCGCCGCCCTGTCATCAACTTTTCCGTGAGCTCTTGAAGTTCAGCATCGAGGCCCAAGTACAAGTCATCACCCTCAAGCGATTGAAGGTCACTCATACCATCGTTGAAACTCGACACGCGCTTCCCGTTCTTGTTAACAGCAACGAATTGATATCCTTTTGTTCCGCGTACAAAGGGCTCATACGATTTTTCAAGTCCTGACTGACCCGTCATATCGCCCGGTTCGTAGGCATCGCCGAGAGCTTTGAGTTGCGCCTCACTTACTTCGCGTGCATAGCCAAACAAATGGGCGCCATTACCTTCGAAGGCATAGAGCCGTTTTGGGTCGATAATGACGGAAACTCCTTGAAGTGCATCCGATTGTTCTTCGATGGCACTGATGACATCAAATCCCACATCGCGCGCGTAGATAAGTTTGAGAGGCGCGAATTTGTTGTTGGCTGCGGCCTTTCGAACCTCTTGCCAGATAAGGGAGTCGGAAACGCCAATGATATGCGAGAGGCGAGTGCACGAAGACTCGGTGAATTCATACGGTGTGATGGTGACGGTAAAGCCTGGTGCGTTCTGCACGATGTATCGACCATTTCGGTCGATCATGTTTCCACGAAACGGTTCAACCTTTAGCTGTTTGATCGCCTGGGTTTCTGCCTTCAATCGGTAGACGTTTCCTTGGATGATTTGTAAGTACCCAAGTCGTCCAATGTAGAGCACGGCCATGCCGAGCACGATGTAGGTTAAAATGCGCTGACGGTTTGGCGAGCCGAATTGAGCATCGCCAGCAAACTGTGTCATGAAGGTTGGGTAGAGTTACGCTGAGTACAGTAATCGTGGGTTATCGAGGTGCAGGCGAATACGAATGCAAACATAACATTCCCAAACCGCTGGTCGAAGAAGCCTGTCATGAAAATCGTGACGTAGAGTGCAGGAAGGAATGCAGTTGTAGCGGCCGCTACCGTGCGGTAGATGTTCGTGTGTGGGTCTCGTCGGAGTTGGATTGCATCGCGAATGGTGTACGTGCTATGTACAAGCAAGATTGCCATCATGAGCAGTGCTAACGGAATACCCAGCTTGAAGACAAGTCCCACATAGCCAAAATGGATGAAGGAGGTTGTGAAGTGTTGTTTGTCGAGAGGGGAATACGTGAGGAAGGTGGCACGGAGGCCGTTACCACCAAGTGGATCTTCTCTTGTTGCTGCCCACGCCGCCTGTGATTCAACTACACGGGTTTCAAATGAGTAGTCGCCGCCACTCAACTGAGTGGAGGACGCAAATCTGGCCTTGACGATGCGCATTCCAATGTCGGCCAACTTTGGGCTGTACATGGTAAGTCCACCAATGGCCACCAAGGTCATCGCCAGTCCACCAAGAACAATCTGAACACGTTGTCGCATCGACATAAACACAAGGGCAATCGCGGCACACACAAAGAAGAACGCCCAGAGCGTTCGTGTAAAGGTGAGGACGAGTGCTGCTACTTGAATGCCAATGATGCCAAACAAAACAAGTTTCTGCGGTCGTCGAACGGCAAAGATGAAGAGCAGACAGAAGACGATGGCCATGAGAAAGAACGGACCAAGCAGGACACTTCGCGATGCTGTGAGTTGGAATGCGTAGACAAGTCCACTAGCCATTCGTTGCTTATACAGGTACATGGAGTAGAGTGCTTGTGCCACCGCACTGATGGCGGACAACGACATGAACTGTGGAAGTCCGCGTTCATCTCCAAAGTACTCTCGGATGGGGAAGTAGTAGAGGATCAGAAAGAACAAGGACCATTCCGAAAGCCATCCGAGCGGTTCAACGTTATTGACCACTGCCACGATAAAATTCAACGATGTAAGCGCGATGAAGGCGAGGACGAGAAAGTCCATCCAGTTGCGCACGAGCGGACGTGGATGGGTGGCCATGCGCCATACCATCCATATCGTGATGGAGAGCATAAAGAATCCACCCATCGCAAGCTCTTGCGCACTGAGACCTTTTCCTGAGTCGGTCAGAAAAATAGGCAGCGAGAGGAGGAACGATGCCAACCATAGCTTGGGCCTCTTGATGATGGCGATGATGAAGCC
>JBBRES010000107.1:0-8929 GCA_038202665.1 Kapaibacterium sp. (SeqCode)
CGCGGCCTTTCTCAACATCATCCTGAATAATCATCCGGTTGCGGTAACGGCACCGGTCCGCGCCGCCTTGATCCCTCACATCGACCTTCGAGTGGCTCCGCACATCTACGGTGCGTTCAATGTGTTGCGGGACACAGAAGCAGACCTTATGGTGATTCTTGGGACGTCGCACTATTGGCACGGACACCCACTTATCGTTACCGACAAAGACCACGAAACGCCACTTGGAACGGTACACACAGACAAGCCGCTTGTGCAGGCGTTGCGCGACCGTTTGGGCGCCTACCTGGCTCCAACAGACCTAGCGCATAAGCCCGAACACTCCATCGAATTCCACGCGCTCTTCCTCAAGCACATCATGGGCGAGCGCCCGTTCACCATCCTGCCCGTGCTCGTGACGGGGCTGCATGAATACTTTGACCACGAGGGAATCCTCTCTGAACAGGCAGACGTAGCGGCCATTATTCAAGGTCTGCGAGAGGTGGTGGAAGGGTCGGGGCGCAAGGCGGTATGGCTCATCAGCGGCGACATGGCGCATGTGGGTCAGAAATTTGGTGATGAGCTCCCGGCATCGGCCATGATGGCCGATGTACGCGAAGCAGACCGAGTTCTTGTTGATCACCTGGCGCGCCTAGACGTAGACGCCTACATGGACGCCGTGCGCGAAATGGACGATGCCTATCGCATCTGCGGTCTATCGCCCACCTACTTGGCTCTCAAGGCCGCCGGAGCCACGTCGGCCTCGGTCCTCGGCTACGACGTCTGGGACGAAGCAGAAACCGACAGCGCCGTCAGCTTCTCGGCCATCGCCTTCCACTGATCCACCCAAAACCCCAAACATTCTTGGTTTTTATCCCCACGAACCCTATCTTAGCAAGCTCTGACAAACCCAACGCAAGAAGACCATGGAACAGAACCAAAGAATTACGAAGTCGCTCCGCAAGGAAGACGCCCAACACGACTGGTGGCTCGTAGACGCTGCAGGCCAGACCGTAGGCCGCATTGCAACGCAAGTCGCAACGCTCCTTCGCGGAAAGCACAAGCCATCATTCACGCCTCACGTCGACGGTGGTGACTTCGTTGTCATCATCAACGCCGAGCAGGTTGTGATGGAAGGCAAGCGCGCAGACCAGAAGGAATATTTCCACTACACGGGATATCCGGGTGGTGGTCGTACACGCAGCTTCAAGGCCGTGATCCGCACAAAGCCAACAGACGTTCTCGATCTGGCTGTTAAGGGCATGTTGCCAAAGACGCCATTGGGTCGTGCAATTGGCAAGAAGGTAAAGATCTATGCTGGTACGGAGCATCCGCACGCAGCACAGCAGCCGAAGAACTACGATCTTCCGTACCCTAAGAAATCCTAACAACGCATCGAAATCGGAGAACAGATGAAAGTCTATAGCGGCACTGGCCGACGCAAGACATCGGTTGCACAGGTTCGCCTGTTGAATGGCAAGGGCACCGTTATCGTGAACAAGCTTCCGATCACAGAGTACTTCCCAATCGAAGACTATCGCAGAGATGCACTCCTTGCCTTGGATGTTGCCAAGATGATGGAGTCGTTTGATGTGAAAGTAACGGTATCGGGTGGCGGCAAGGCTGGTCAAGCCGGAGCTGTACGCCTTGGTATCGCACGTGCACTCGTGCAGTATAACGAAGAGCTTCGTGCTCAACTTCGTCCTGCTGGACTGATGACGCGTGACCCACGCATGGTAGAGCGCAAGAAGTACGGTCAGAAGAAGGCCCGCAAGCGCTTCCAGTTCTCCAAGCGTTAATCTCGACGTTCAGACGACAATGCCATGCCTACCAATCTGGTGGGCATGGCAGTTTTACAACAAGCATGCGACCCGACCAAGGATCTTGGTCTCTCTGCTTCGGCAGTGAGTGATCGGCGGGTAGACGGTCGCAGAAGTTTCAACCACATTGTACTAAGGGTCACCCCCATGCCAGTTCTCACCGTAGAGGCACTGCTCGAGTCCGGAGCGCACTTCGGACACCTCACCCGCCGTTGGAATCCAAAGATGAGAAACTTCATCTTTATGGAACGCAATGGTATCCACATCATCGACCTCCGCAAGACACAATTGCTTGTCGACATCGCGCGCGAAGCCGCCCTCGATGTTGCCACGCAAGGCCGCGGCATTCTCTTCGTTGGAACGAAGAACCAAGCCAAGGGTGTGATCGAAGCAGAATCCAAGCGCTCACACAGCAACTATGTATGCGAGCGTTGGTTGGGTGGAATGCTCACGAACTTCTCGACAATCCGCAAGTCCATCAAGCGCCTCGGCACCATCGATAAGATGGAAGTAGACGGTACGTTTGAAAAGCTCACGAAGAAAGAGCGCCTGATGCTTGGTCGCGAACGCGATCGTCTGCGCAAGGTCTTCGGTGGTATCGAAGACATGACCCGTCTTCCAGGTATGATCTTCGTTGTAGACATCAAAAAGGAACACCTTGCGATCAAGGAAGCAAAGATCCTGGGCATTCCTGTGATTGGTGTTGTTGATACAAACAGCGATCCAACCGAAGTAGACTTCCCGATCCCGGCGAATGATGATTCGATCAAGACTATTGATCTTATCACGAAGGTTCTTGCAGATGCTGCTCTCGAAGGCAAGGAAATCGCTCGTGCGAAGAACGCAGAGTTGGTTGCCGCCGGCGAAGCCGTCAGCAAAGAACAAGATGGCACAGACCAAGGTCAAGTGCGTCGTCAGATGCGCGGCCGCAAGCCCGAATCACGCTAACACACAACACATCCATCACTCAGAACTCAATCCAATGGCAGCTGTAACCGCACTCATGGTAAAGGAACTGCGCGACAAAACAGGCGCAGGAATGGCCGATTGTAAAAAGGCCCTCGACGAAGCAACTGGTGATATGGAAGCAGCGATCGATGCGCTCCGCAAGCGTGGCGCTGCAACCGTAGCAAAGCGTGCAGACCGTGATGCGAACGAAGGCATTGTGATCGCCAAGACAACACCAGATAACAAGACGGCTGTGCTGATCGAAGTGAATTGTGAGACCGACTTTGTTGCTCGCAACGAAGAGTTCATTGCCTTCGCCAACGCAATCGCAGAAGGCGTGTTGAATAACAACGTCACAACAGAAGAAGAAATCTGGGCATTGCCAGCAGATGGCAAGACACTTGGAAATCTCAAGGACGAGATCCTTGCAAAGTTCAGCGAGAAGATCGGCCTACGTCGCTTCGAGCGGATCTCTACAAATGGCTTTATCTCGGACTATGTACACGCAGGCAATCGCCTTGCCGTAGTGGTAGACTTTACGAATGGCATTGAATCTGCAAAGCCGCTTACGCGCGATGTAGCAATGCAAGTGGCCGCCATGCAGCCACTGTTCGTCGATCGTGATTCTGTGAACACAGAGGCGATTGAAAAAGAAATCGAGATCTACAAGCAGGCAGCCATTCAAGAAGGCAAGAAGGAAGACATCGCGGAGCGGATTGCAAAGGGGAAGCTCGAAAAGTTTTATCAAGAACAATGCTTGGTAGAGCAAACATTCGTGAAAGATCCAAGCAGGACCATCGCAGATGTGCTCAAAGAGATCGGCACGCTCGCCGGTGGTGACGTGAAGGTAACGTCCTTCCGTCGGTACTTCCTCGGCGAAAAGTAAGACCAACGCAAAGGAGACCGCATGGCAGCTCGGTTTCGACGCATCCTGCTGAAGCTCAGTGGGGAATCGCTCATGGGAGATCGGCAGTATGGTATAGACCCTGCCGCCCTTCGCGCCTTTGCTGAAGACGTCAAAGAAGCGTTCGATATGGGAGTCCAAATCGGCGTGGTCTTTGGAGGAGGCAACATCTTCCGCGGAATGCAGGCAGAGGCCGCGGGCATTCATAAGGTGTCTGGCGACCACATGGGCATGCTTGCCACGGTCATCAATTGTATCGCATTTCAGAACGCTCTGGAGTCGCTGGGTGTCCCCACGCGACTCCAGACGGCTATACGCATGGAGCAAGTAGCGGAGGCGTTTATACGTCGACGTGCAATGCGCCACCTCGAGAAAAATCGCGTTGTGTTGTTTGGTGCCGGCACCGGCAATCCCTACTTCACAACAGACACAGCCGCTGTGTTGCGCGCCATCGAAGTAGAGGCAGAAGTGGTGATCAAGGGAACACGCGTAGATGGTATCTACGATGCAGATCCCGAGAAGGTGGCTGGTGCGACGCGCTTCTCTTCCATGACCTACAAAGAAGTGCTCGACCGCGGCCTCCGTATCATGGACCTTACCGCCATCACCATGGCACAAGAGAACAACATCCCCATCCTTGTCTTCGACATGAATCAGCGTGGCAATTTGCGACGCCTGATGATGGGTGAGAATATTGGAACTGTTGTCACAGACTAAGGAGAAGCATCATGCCAGTAAAGAACATCGTAGACGTTGCAGCAGACTCCATGAAAAAGGCAGTCGAGCACGTTGGGTCACAACTCTCAAAAGTGCGAACAGGTCGCGCAAGCGCCTCAATCCTCGACAACGTGAAGGTTGAGTACTACGGAGAGCCAACGCCTGTATCACAAGTTGGTAGTGTGAGCACGCCCGATGCGCGAAGCATCATGATCCAACCATGGGATCGTTCCGTGCTTGGTGCCATGGAGAAGGCCATCCTTGCCGCAAACCTTGGCGTTACGCCGCAGAACGATGGTCAGGTAATTCGCATCAACGTTCCGCCGCTCACCGAAGAACGTCGCAAAGACATTGTGAAGCAGTGCAAGAAGATTGCAGAAGAAGGCAAGCTTGTTGTTCGCAACATCCGTCGCGACGCAAATGAAGAACTCAAAGTAGCCGAGAAGAAGGAACACTTCAGTGAAGACGAACGTGTTCGCGGCGAAGACGATGTGCAGAAGGCAACGGATAAGTACGTCAAGGAAATTGATGTGATCTTGGTTGCCAAAGAAAAAGAGGTCATGGAAGAATGACCGCAGTCGTTCTCCTCAGCGGCGGCATGGACTCCTGTTTGACGTGTGCATATGCACTCGACGCGGGCTTCGATGTCGCCGCTTTGCATGTGAACTATGGCCAGCGCACCCAAGACCGCGAACTCGCAAGCTTTCATGCGATCTGCGATCACTACCATATCACACAACGACTCGTCGTAGACATCTCCCACCTTGCCGCCATCGGAGGCTCGAGCCTCACAGACACCACCATCGATGTGTCGTCTCACTCTTCTCTTGACTCTTCACTCGACTCTTCTCTCGACTCTTCTCTCGACTCTTCTCTTGACTCTTCACTTCTCACTTCTCACTCCTCACTTGACTCTTCACTTCTCACTTCTCACTCCTCACTTGACTCCTCACTTCTCACTTCTCACTTCTCACTTTCTTCCCTTCCTTCTTCCTACGTCCCCTTCCGCAACGCGAACATCCTAGCCATTGCAACGTCATGGGCAGAGGTCCTCAAGGCCAACGCGATCTACATCGGTGCGGTAGAAGAAGATTCGAGTGGCTATCCTGATTGCAGAGATTCGTTCTTCGATGCGTTTGAGAAGGTGATTGAAGAGGGGACCGGACCGGACACACACATCAAGATTATCCGTCCGGTAATCCATCATAGCAAGAAGCAGATTGTAGAAGAGAGTATGCGCCTTGCCGCCCCACTCCATCATTCCTGGAGTTGTTATCGTAGCAACGATCGCGCATGTGGTACGTGTGATTCGTGTGCACTTCGGCTGCGTGGATTTCAGCAAGCCAACGTGGAAGATCCCATCGACTACGTCGACCGCCCGCGCTACGCCTAGCGTTTTGCGATTTTCTTGAGGTGGTACTTTCGAACGTAGCTCTCAAGTCCGGCACGGGAAATCTCTGTAAGGTAGTAGGCAACGACGGGCGAATGCGCGAGCATGACTTCATAGTACAGATACGATTCGAACTCGCGTTCCTTTGCAGCGCGCGCAGCATTGATGATGGCTGGATGCGTTGATTTCGGCAATAGCTCTTCGTCGAGATTCACGACAAAACACGTTGCCAAACACTCACGTTCACGGCGGTCCAGCACCGCATAGTGGTCGCTCGTATCGACGACCGACGTGGCTACATCGGGTTCATACTTCCACGCTGCCTGACACATGCAATACGGAAGAAACCCAGCTTCTGCACTATCTACTGTAAGCGCAATCGTATTCGCATCGATTTGCTTGAGCGCCATCCTCGGCTGAAACGACCACGCGTCGTATCGATATCCTGCATCTTCAAAGAATTTTTTCAGTTCTGCATACATGCGCGGATTCGTTCTGTTCAACACCATTGCCTTGATCATGTGATCTACGGCCACTTCCGCAGAATCCACCTGTAAAAGCGCCGAGGCATAGAACCATTGCGCCATATAGTCTAATGGATTTGCCTGCACAGCACGGCGGTACCAATACAGCAAGGAATCTTGGTAGGGTGTTTTCGAAAAACTCTGACCCAAAAACGTCATCACACGCGAGGCATTCGGCAGGCGTTCTACGTAGCTCTTGTAATTCTTCCGGGCCTCGATCATGTTGCCTTCGGTAAACGCACGCTCTCCGTTGCGCAGAAAAGCCATCGAGGTATCGTCACGCGTTGAGTCGTCCATGATATCCACCAACATTTCCGTCCCATCACTGCCTTTGACAACTGCATAGCAGCGAAACAACGCATCTGCCATAGGCATCGGTGGAAGAGAGTCGGCCTTTGAAACCGTTACCTGATACGTCTTCTTCGACTCCCCCATCACCTTCATGAAGTAGGCTGGTGGTCGTAATTCCTTCTTTTGGCCCATGCACGGAAGGGCACTTCCAAGGAGCAGGGAGGCAAGGACAAACCCTCCCCAACATGACTTTACCTTTGCAGTTTTCACCCCAAACCCCTATCTTTGCTGTTCTATTGAAAAACCCCGTCGGTAGGACGTACCCCTCAGGCGGAATGTCAAACATAATGTTGCACCGGCATATGTCGGTAGCGAGGTACACATGAAATACAATGGCCCCAAGGTACGACTGTCGCGAAAGCTCGGTTTTGCCATTACTCCAAAAGCTCGCAAGGTCATGGACCGCAAGCCGAACCCACCGGGTCAGCACGGTGCTTCGAAAAAGCGCGCTAAACTCTCCGACTACGCAAAGCAACTGATCGAAAAGCAGAAGCTTCGTATTCAGTACAACGTGCATGAGCGTCAGATGACGAATTACATGGCCAAGGCAGCTCGCCTGGTTGGTAATACGGGAGACATTCTGGTAGCGCTTCTGGAAACACGTCTGGACTCCGTCGTCTTCCGCGCCGGACTTGCTCGCTCGATGTACGCTGCACGTCAGTATGTACGTCACGGTCACGTTCTCGTGAACGGCAAGCGCCTTTCGATGCCAGCCTATCAGGTACAAGCGAACGAAGTGATCAGCATCAAGGAAAAGAGCCGCAAGCTCGAATGTTTCCAAGAAGCCATTCGTACGTCTGCAGCTCCACCCTATTTGGAAGTAAGCAAGGCAGACTTCGCCGCAAAGTTCCTCTATGTTCCGCCGCGCGAAGAAGTACCGGTTATCTGCGACGTACCACTCGTTATCGAGTACTACTCACGCTAAGACCACTCCTCAGAAAAAACACCACAAAGGGCGCACGAGAGTGCGCCCTTTTTCGTTGGCGTTCGTTGTAGATTTGCACGTTCATCCACTCTACTCTCGGGGCCATGCAGAATACCAATAAAGTCCTTCATTGGGCCTTCGCCGGCCTGGCATTCATTGTCTCTCTTGCAACGTACTTGATGACAGTGCAGCCAACAGTTCCATTCTGGGACTGTGGTGAGTTCACAGCAGCCGCTGTGAATCAACAAGTACCGCACCCACCAGGCGCCCCACTCTTTTTGATGCTTGGAAAGCTCTTCAATCTGTTGCCCTTTGGCGATCCAGGTTGGCGTGTGAACCTTCTCTCTGTTGTTGCCAGCGCAGCCACAGTGATGATCCTCTACTTCATCACGGTGAAAGTGATTCGCAACTTCTACCGAGAAGACCTTTCCTCCTTGCCAAATGCCTTGGCTGTGTATGGTGCAGGTCTTGTGGCAGCACTTACCTATGCGTTTAGCGACACGTTCTGGTTCAACGCTGTTGAATCCGAAGTGTATGCTGCCTCGCAATTGTTTGTGTCGATCATTGTGCTGCTCATGATGGTATGGAATGAGAAGGCGGACGAGGCCGGGCATGAACGGTATTTGTTGCTGATCGCCTACTTGATCGGACTTGCCATTGGTGTACACTTGCTGTCGATTCTGACGTTGTTCTCCATCACACTTCTCGTCTACCTGCGCAAGTACAAGTATTCGCACATGGGACTAATTGTAACTGGTGTGATTGGTGTTGTAGCGTTCTGGGTGATCTACTCGCTCATCATCATGAAGATGCCGGGACTCTTGGCTGGTAATTTCTGGAAAGACTCGGCGGCAAAGGAATACGCTATTACGGATAGTCCGGTGGTGACGTTGTTCGGTATCGCGCTCTTGGCTGCGGCAGTCTACGGAGTGTATTACGGACGGAAGACCAGCCACGGAGTACTGTCGTTGTGTTGTTCGGCGTTCTTGTTGATTGTTGTTGGATACACGACGTACGGACATATCATCGTGCGCGCAAATTCGAACACGCCAATGAACGAGAACAAGCCCGATAATCTTTCCAAGCTCGTGTCGTATCTCGGTCGTGAACAATACGGCGATGCCCCAACGTGGCCACGCCGCTATCAAACAGAAGAACGGTTCATCAAGCATTACCGCGAGTATGGAACGTGGACGGCGCCCGGGTATAAGCGCGTAGACAGATCAGATGGCACGGCGATCAGTCTTCCCGATTTCAAAAAAGTAAACACGTCAGCCGAGCTGAAGTACAGGTGGGGATATCAAGTTGATCACATGTACTTGAGCTACTTCCTGTGGAATTTCATGGGCAGGTCTAGCGATGTGCAAGACG
>JBBRES010000108.1:0-8911 GCA_038202665.1 Kapaibacterium sp. (SeqCode)
GGTCTGGACTTCCGCACTCCATTCGAACTCCTCATCGCAACGATTCTTTCGGCGCAATGCACGGATGAACGGGTAAACATTGTGACGCAAACGCTCTTTTTGAAGTACCAATCGCCGACAGATTACGTGGCGGCTTCGCAAGAAGAACTTGAGGCAGATATCTACTCCACCGGGTTTTACAAGAACAAGGCAAAGAACATTCGAGCGTGTTGCGCGATGCTTCTAGAGCAGTTCCACGGAGTTGTGCCGCAAACGCTTGAAGAACTTGTCACGCTTCCTGGAGTGGGCCGTAAAACAGCGAATTGTGTCTTAAGTAATTGCTTCGATATTCCGGCACTCACCGTGGATACGCACGTAACGCGCATATCGAACCTGCTTGGATTTGTGCACACGACAGATGCCGTCAAGATCGAGTTTGCTCTCATGGACATTGTGCCTCGGGAACAGTGGAATGCCTTCGATACGCTTATCATTACGCATGGCAGGCGCACGTGTATTGCGCGCAGACCTCTGTGCGACGTCTGCTCCATCAGCGATCTTTGTCCAGTAACGAATCCCGACGTGTCACGTTGAAGAACATCGGTTGCACTACCAAGTACGATGCGCGTACCACCTGACAAAGTATATTTGCTTACCTATGAAGCACAGACTCCTTAGCGTCCTCTCTACCCTGCTCCTTTCCGCAGGCATTTCTTCTGTTGTTGCGCAAGAAGCACGACCGGAATACGGCATTCTAGGTCAGTGGCTCTCGAATCAGCACACAGGCGATTTCAAAAAGCTGGGGACGTTTCCCTCTTGTTGCCCAGAGTTCACAACGGGTTCCGGAAGTGGGCCCGGCTTTGGCGCATGGTTGGGTCTTCCGTTGTCGAACAACTTGCGACTCTTAACGCGGCTGACGTACACGTCCGAAAGCGGCGTGCTGCAAGACGATGAGCGTTCGTTTGTGGCCGATCTACGAGACACCATAAATCCCAAGGTGGTAGACGCCAACTTCCACCACGAGCTCACGGCAACGCTCACGAGCATCGGCATCCAGCCGATGGTTGCATGGCGCGCAGTGGGCGGATTGGATATCATGGGCGGACTTCGCGTTGGCCTTGTTACCACATCCACCTTCCGTCAAACAGAAGTTCTCACGCAGCCGGAAGACTACGGCGCATACCTTGGTTCGGGTCGTACATGGGTTGATACTGGAGGTGCGATTCCAGACGCGTCGTCACTTCGGGCAACGCTCAGCATAGGCGCACGCTATGTTCTCCCGTTGAACGCGGACCACTCGCTCTTTCTCGCTCCAGAATTCACCTATCAGTATGCGCTAACTGGTGTGACGTCGTCCGTTACGTGGAGTGTTCACCAACTGAGCGCCGGTCTTGGCCTTGCGTGGTCGCCGGCACCATCTTCCGTCACGCCGGCACCTGTTCGCGACACCGTACCGCCACCACCGCCGTCACCCGTGCGACCGTTGCTTGCGGGGTCTGTACGCATGGTAGGGGTAGAGGAAGGTGGCAAGGAAACTTCTGACGTTACGATCCGCATCGAAGAAGTGATCGCCAGCGACTTACGTCCGTTGTTGAATCACGTCTATTTTGATGAAGGCTCTTCGCGTATTCCCGATCGCTACATAGCATTACCTCCTACGTCAACCTCTGCATTCCGTGAAGATCAATTGCATTCAGCATCGACAATGGACACCTACCATACGATGCTGAACATTGTTGGCAGCCGACTGCGCGCTACGCCCACAGCCAGTATTACACTCACGGGATGTACCTCTGAAGACGCATCTGATAAGGGTACTGAACTTGCCCGCAAACGAGCCGAAGCTGTGCGGACCTACCTGACGTCCGTTTGGGGAATTGATGCTGGTCGTGTGACGGTCAACGCCAGAACACTTCCATCTAAGCCCACCCGATCCGGTGCACCTGCGGATGTTCAACTTGCCTCCGAAGAGAACCGCCGCGTAGAGATCGAGTCGAACAACGACGCCATCCTTATGCCTGTGCGAACAATGGATACGGTGCGTACGGCAAACCCACCCGCTCTTCGCGTCTACACAGAATCGAAGGCACAGGCCGGACTGCAACGTTGGTCTATTGACATTACGCAGGATGGTAAAAATCTCTATTCGACGTCGTCTGCTCAACAGGGAACCATGGCTGTCCCTTTGAGCATCGATTGGCGTGTTACTTCGGATCGCACGCTCGTGCCTAAAACAGAATCACCTGTTGAAGCGCGATTGACCATGGAAGATGTGGGAGGTGGACTCCTGATCTCAGTGCCTGCGCGTGTGCCTGTGCGTCAGCTCACCATCCAAAAGAAGCGAGTAGAGCGAATTGAAGACCGAGAGATCGACAGGTTCAGTTTGATTCTATTCGACTTCAACGATGCAAGCGTTAGGGGGCAAAACGGCGGAATCGTTCGACTGATCAAAGACCGCATCACGCCAAATTCGTTGGTCACGATTAACGGGTATACAGACGTGCTAGGGACGGAATCCTACAACGAAGAACTGTCACGTAATCGGGCCGTTGAAACGGCAAAATCGCTGGGCCTTCCAGTTTCAAACGCTATGGGTCTTGGCGAGCAGCGACCGTTGTATCCGAATTCCCTTCCTGAAGGAAGGGCTTATAACCGAACTGTTACCGTAACTGTGGAAACTCCAATTAAATAAAGGCCTTAACTTTTCGCATATTGTTCGGTCTTTTACGTGCCGAACGACTATGTAGTAATGAAAGTGGGCCTTATGACGCAACGAATTCGCTTTTCTATAACTGTACTTTTGGTCATTGGGGGCCTTGCAACGGTGAATGGTTGGGGGCAGTCCTTTGTGGTGCCTCGCATTCTTACCAGTGCCTATCCCACGATGACGGCAGAATGCTACAACTTCGACGCGCTTGGTGCAATTGTACCACTAACGGCGAAGGATGTGACGGTTAAAGAGAATGGTGCGACCATGACCGTGACAACGTCTTGTGGTGGCGTAGGTCAGTTCACGACGGCTTCCATTATGGTTGCGGTTGATAGGTCCGAGCCAACGTTGACCAAGGCAAAAGCTGGCGCCTCGGCGGTGCTGGCCGGAGTCACTGGCCAAACGGATGAGCTTGGACTTATCTCGTTCAATCAAGCTCCTTCGCTGGAACAAGGACTCACCGCTAACAAAGTAACCTATGCGACTCGCGTCGCTGCGATCACAGCCGGATCGAATGGTACGTCCATCAACATCGACTCGCTTCTCAACAACAGTCCACTTGGAGCCTTTGCTCAGCTCAAAAACGCTCGGAACTCCCGATCGCTTCTTCTCTTTGTGAGCGGTACTCCGTCATTTGATTTCGTGGCGGCTCTCAAAGTGGCGAAGCTGTATTCCATCAAGATCTATGTGGTTGGCATCGACCTTCCGATCTCAGCCCAGCTTCGCACCTTGTGTGACAGCACGGGTGGCGCTTGGGTGGATGGCGTAACAAATGTTGACGACGTCAAGAGCTATGCATGGGCATTCGTTGCTCGAGCACGCGGAGTACAGCCCTGCCTCGCGGTTTGGACATCAACGCCATCATGCGCGGTCGAGCGTACCATTGAGGTCAAGCATACATCAACGACACGGTCGTTCATGATTCCGGCGCCCATCGGCTCTCGCATTGTGCTTGAACTGAGTGAACCTGGAATTGCGTTCGGTGAAGTTGCACCGACGCAAACACTTTCAAAATCCGTTGTACTCACCGTTCGTAATGGGAATGCAAGTGTCTCCGCGATTAATAGTTCGAATCCGCGATTTACTGTAACACTTCCTTCTGGCGCAGTAGACTTGATGCCAGGTGTAAGCCAACAGGTCACCATCAGATTCACACCAACAGATTCCACAGGTCAGTTCGGTCGAGTCACGTTTGTCTCTGCTGATGCCTGCGACTCGACAATCCTTTTTGTCCGCGGTGGTTTTCGCAACAAAGACAACAACCTTCGAGTGACTGCTCCAAATGGCGGCGAGAAGTTTGTTGCCGGAATTGACACGCTCATACGATGGAGTGGGACGCTACCGCAAGACATTGTCCGTATCGATGGTTCCGAAGACAATGGAGTGACGTGGAATTCCATCACAGAGGCGGCGTCGGGAAATCAGTATGTGTACACTCCCGGACCCAATGCCACGAAGAAAGCGCTCATTCGAATCCAACGCACACAGTTAGATCCATCGGACATTGTTGTACTAGGTGGATCTGAAAAACCGATCTACAGTGCGGCCTTGTCGAACGATAGCAAGACGGCATACACGGGCGGGCACGATGGCACTGTTCGTATATGGGACGCAGAAACGGGAGTTCAGAGTCGCGTCCTTACTGGTCATTCAGATTGGGTTTGGGGTCTGGCCGTTCATCCATCCGCGCAAATGATTGCAAGTGCAAGTCACGACGGAACCGTACGTTTTTGGAATCCGGTAACGGGTGTTCAACTCGGTGCCGTTCCTACGACGGGTCGGGCCTGGTCTGTTGCATTCAACATTGCTGGTGATTCCCTGTACGTGGCAACGGATGCTGGAATTGGCATTATCGACCCTGCCACCTTTACCCTTATCAAGAATGTGCCGAGCACAGATGGCTCCATCATCTACTCCGTTCGCGTTTCGCAAGACGGGACTCAACTTGTTACGGCTGAAGGAAATACTGTTCGGCTTCGCGAAGCAACCGGCGAGCTTGCGATCAAGCGATCGTTTATCGGTCACGTAGGTCCGGTGTATAGCGCGGATGTAAATGTGAACGGACAAGTGGTAGCGTCGGGCGGTGCAGATCTGATGCTTCGTAGGTGGGACGTATCAACTGGAACACAAACTGGCGCAACGCCTGCGATGACGGGATCCGTTTTGTCTGTGCAGTTCAATCGCGGTGGTGGGCAGATTCTTACGGGCTCCGGCGACGGGACCGCTAAGTTTTTTGAGACAACCTCGCTGAAAGAGCTCAACGCATTGGCTGGTCATTCGGGTCTTGTGTACAGCGCTCGCTTCAATAACGCTGGCGACAAAGTCATCACGGCCTCAACAGATTATACAGCCCGTGTTTGGAATATTTCGGGAATCCGTCTTGACGAAGACAAGAGCGATGCGGTCTATGAAATTCAGGCATCATCAGCGACGACTCAAGATGTAGAATTCACACCTGCTGTCGAAGTTGGTTCAAGCGCCCGACAAACTGCAGTCGTGCTCCGAAACACAGGTGCAACACCTGTAGTTATCAACGGTGCGCGCTTCTCGGCTGGGAATTCGAGTGAGTTCGACATGATCTCTCCAGTACTGCCCGTCACCATCGCTCCTGGCGCTACGTCGTCGTTCACCTTCTCATTCCAACCATCGCAAGTGGGTAGCAGGTCTGCAACGCTGTTACTTCAGACCGGAACAGGTCCACGCACGCTCAACGTTCAAGGTACGGGCAAGCTGCCGGTTCTGAATGTGATCTCCGTAATCGACTACGGCAGAAGAATTGCCAACCTTGCACAGATTGACACCAACGTTCGCGTTGCATTACCCATCGGAACAACAACGTCAGTTCAGGTTACATCCACAACAATCGTTGGACCAGACCAAGCGCAATTCTCCATTGTAAGTGGTGGCGCTCCATTCACTGTATCCAATAATGGTGCGCAAACAATTGTAGTTCGATACGCACCATCACAAAATGGAAAGGCCGCGGCCGACTTGGTGATTACCTCGTCGGACAACCGCACTGTTACAGTCCACCTCTACGGAGAAGGGACGGGCGACGCACGCTTCCAGACAGTTGCACCGGTGGTCTTCCCTCTCGACGTTTGCAGCAGCGACCCCGTAGCGCAGACCTTTAACGTAACCAACGTTGGAAACTCCACGCTGATTCTCTACAGTGGCATTGTTGACGGAACAGACGCAGTCGATTATTCGCTTGAACGCGTTGGCGCTCCACTCACCTTCCCGATTGAAGTTGAAAGCAGCAAGAGCGCACAATTCCGTGTGATCTTTGCGCCAAAGTCCATTGGTGCAAAAAGTGCGCGCGTTGTCTTCAGTTCAAATGCCATCAATGCATCGAACGGACTGACGGCAGTCACGCTCGTTGGACGAAAAGACTCCGTTGCCTTTGAACTTTCTCGACCGTCGGTAACGTATGCCAACGTAGCTCAAGGAGAAACGCCCACCGAGACCGTCTATCTGATCAACCGCGGTTCGATCATCTTACGCTGGCCCAAAGCACCGATTGATTTGGGTGATTTCGTTATCGAAAAGATCTCACCGGATATCGTGCAGCCAAACCAGCAATCAGAAGTAACAATACGGTTTAAGGGCGGCACGGAAGGAAATGTCTATACCACGTCGTACGTGTTCATGACGATTGACTCTGCGTGTGGACGACAAGACACGTTGCAACTCGCCGCATTTGTGAATGCGGTGGTAAGCGTTACGCTGCGCATGGATACGATTCACGCACATACTGGTGCAACCGTTTCCGTGCCGTTGTATATCACCAACAAACTCCACTTGGATCGCACAAACGTTCGAAGCATTCGTGCAGACCTTCTTGTCAATGCATCGATACTCCAACCTAGCGGATCGCTTCCAGCCGGACAGTTAGATTCTACAGGAAGAATTCGACGAATACCTGTTGTGATACCGATTCCCGAAGGTTCGGACTCGCTGGCAATGACATTGCAGTTCTCAACAACATGGGGCAACGACACGATGTCGGTGATTAACGTGTCGAACTTCACGCAGATCGATTCACTTCGCGTTCTTGTACGTCAGGGTAGTGTGATCCTTGACGATCTCTGTACACAAGGTGGTGTGCGACTCTTCCAACTCCAACCGAACGCAGCTGGTATCGTTGCTTCTCCTCAACCGGCAACTGGCGCTACGGTGCTTGACATTGAAGTGGTAGAGAAGGGCATGACGACGGTGGAACTTGTGGATATGCAAGGCAGATCCCTTGCCACCCTCGTTGAACGTGCCCTTACTCCTGGTTCGTATCGCGTACCGATGAACATATCACAGCTCCCTGCAGGTGTCTACTTCCTGCTGATGACAACTCCTACCGAGCAAAAGAGTGTACGATTCGAGAGAGCTAAGTAACTATGAGAAACATGACACGACTTCCCCACCTCGCCGCTGCATTGTTCTTCGTCGTTGCTGCCACGGCCTTTGCACAAGGGCCAAACAATCAGTTGATGCGTCCGCGAATCGGACTGTTCTTCGACTATGCTGTTGGCGTCCACGCGGCTTCATTCAAGCAACTTCCCGATGTAGCAAACTGCTGTCCGGAATTCAAGACAACACTTGGTTCTGGCTTCTTTGCCGGATTGCAATACGAGCAGCCGTTCAATAAAGACCTCGCTCTGCATTTCCGTTTGCACTATGGTTCGTTTGGTGTGGACTTCTCGCAGTTAGAATCAAAACCTGTTGCATTGGCAGATGGCTCTACTACAAGTGCAACAATCCGTCACGACCTCAACGGTTCGTTCGGTCAGATCAGCGTTGAGCCTTTACTTGCATATCGCGTTTCTCCGGAATTCATGGTGCGCGGTGGACTCACTGCAGGCTACGTCTTCAGTGCTACGTACGATCAGAAAGAAGTCCTCCAAACTCCCTTGAATGCAACCTTTGCTGGCGGGACCAGAGTACGCAACGCTTCGAGTGGCGACATCAAAAATGCATCGGCCGTGGCCGTTGGCATTACGATTGGTGCGTCGTATGAACTGGCGTTAAACTCAGACCGTACAATTTTCCTTACGCCAGAAGTTCTCTTCACCTACTCACCCATCCCAGTTGTGAGTGGTCTTTCGTGGAACGCACATCAGATTCGAGCTGGTCTTGCTCTTTCGTTCATTCCACCAGAGGTAGAAGACACATTGTCGGACGTTGAGCTCTACAACTTTGCAAAAGCCATCACGCCGCCGAAGTCTGTGTCTGCATCCGTGCCATTCACGTCCGACATTTCGGCAACAGGAATTGGCGCAACCGGCGAGCGTCTTTCTGCAGATCGGGTTCGAATCGAAGAATTCTCCTCAACGCGCATTCGTCCCGTGCTACCGTATGTGTTCTTCGACAAGAATTCATCGGAAGTACCTAGGCGATATACGGAGCTCAATCAAGACCAGCGCGATGTGTTTGCCATCGAGAACTTCTACAACCTCGACGCAATGATCACGTATCATCACCTGCTCAACATCATTGGCAAGCGCATGCAGGAAGATGCGAATGCAACAATCACACTCACTGGTTGTGTAGATAATACTGACGTTGAACTCAACAATACTGCGCTGGCACAATCACGTGTGAATGCTGTTCGTTCCTACCTCGTCGACAAATGGGGCGTCGCTTCTTCGCGCGTGCAAACGGCCACTCGTCTGCTCCCCGAGCAAGCGTCGAACTCTTCTGAGTTAGACGGTCAAGCCGAGAATCGACGTGTTGAGATCTCTACCACGAGCGATGCTCTTCTCGCCCCTGTCATGTCTCGCGACACAATGCGCTCCTTCACACCAGCGGGACTTCGCTTTGCACCAGTCGTGTCGCCACGCGTTCCTGTGAAGTCGTGGACGATCTTCGTCACCGCGGACGATCGCATCATCAAGACCTTCCATGCAGGTGATCCTGTGCCAGCATCCATAGACTGGCGAATCGACGAAGCACAAATGGCGATCCCCGCAGATGCCGATCATCTTGGCTATCTGTTCGTTGCCCGTGACTCTGCCGGCCTTGTGATACCGTCTGAGTCCAAGAAGATTCAGGTAGATGCAATCACGCTTGCAAAGAAGAAGGAAGGCGGCATGGAGGATAGGGTGATTGACCGTTATTCACTCATCTTGTTCGGCTTTGATAAGTCTGACGTATCACCTGTCAACACTGCATTCGTCAATCAGATTAAATCGAACATTCAACCTTCATCGCAAGTGAAGGTTATCGGCT
>JBBRES010000109.1:0-8888 GCA_038202665.1 Kapaibacterium sp. (SeqCode)
TCCCATCTTCAGAGATAGACAACGCCCATGGCTTACCCAGTTCAAAGCTTGTGATGTCCACCGTGTACTTTGGCTTGCCAGTCTGTACGTCCAATACGTAGAGCATCTTATCTCCGCAAAAGTATGCGTGTTGCCCATGAACAAAGAGATTCGTCATCCGATCACCAACTGAACTTTTGAGAACATCTTCCATCTTTTCAGTATCCCACACAATAGCTCCATTTGCGGCATTGTATGCTCTCACTCCGTACGAATCACCAGAAAACGTATGATTGTACTTGTACTCCTGGGACCCGGTGAAATACGTTTGATGAGCCAATCTTCCACCGAATTGAGCCAACACGATGTTGTCCTGTCGAACAAATGTGGGCACGATATCATCGGAGTTTATACTCGTCGCGCTCCACGAATCCGTCCCCGTAGCGATGTCGAACTTGTGGATTTTCTTAGCATCTCGATCAACGAGATACATCGAGTTTTCCGAGACAAGGATGGCAGCAGTATGAAGCGTTTGTTCGATTTTAAGTCCGCCACTATAGTCTGAGCTTTGATATTCTGTACTCCACAACTTGTGACCCGTGCGAGCATCAAAACAGGTCACACCTTCATATTGCACGAGAAGCTTATCGTTCACCAAGCGCATGGATGTGTTAGGCGTTGCTCCCTCTCCAATGATGCCTAGACTCATGAGATCTTCCATGACCTTTCCATCGAAGGAAATGGACCAGACTTGCTCGTTCGATGTGATGTCGGTAGCAGTGACAGTGATTGAACGCTCGATTGAAAAAAGGCCACGGGAGCCAAGGTCGAGCCCAAATCTCATCTTCAATTCTTTGGATTCGATAACGGTGTTTGATGCCGCCGCCATGTTTCGGAATGCTCCAATTTTTTTTGATTCCACCGTGTGGCCACTTTTCAAATCAATGTACTGTCGACCAGCTTTGCTCGTGACCATAATCAAACTGTAGTCTGTCATACTCTGAACATCAAATCCATCATCATCATAGGCTGCGTGCTCAGTGTTCGTCCACATAACCTTTCCCGTCCGTGCATCCACAAACTCAACATCCTTACCATTGAAGACTGGCATGGCGCTGATTCCAGATACAAGATTCGAGCGAAGCATATTGTCTAGTGAATATTCACCGTAGCGTACCAACCTATTCGTTCGCCAGAGTTCAGTCCCAGTTTTGTCATCCACAAACACCTTAATGCTCGCATCGTCTGCGTCTTCCATAAAAAGAATAATTCCGGCGCCCTCGTTCCATGTTTCATACTCAAAGGATCCAACGCCAAACTTGTCTTTGAATGAATACGACCAAGCTGGTTTCCCGTCCGTGCCACGCAGCATACAGGCACCATCCTCGTTTGCACCAAACACAAGGGTGGCGGAGCTATTGAACCGCTTCTGCTTGTCTGGCGAAACATCGAACGAAGATTTCCAAAGTGTAGGGAAGGGTACTTGGGCAGTAGCAGTCGTGCCCAATAGGACAAAAAGCAACCACAAGGTTCGATATTGACGAAACATGGTATTTCCCCCCAGAATCAAAATGGAAAAGGCAAACGAGTCTATCATTACGTTGATAACGTCCCGCCAACTGAAGTGCATAAACTTCCAATCTGTAGAAGTAAACGTTGCGTGTATCAACACACAACGTTCTTCGGGGGGCGAGCGCGGGGAATCTACTTCATTTCAGAGCAAATCTGTTATGCCGCTTCATGGATGGGCATCATTTCTTAGCTCAGATGTACAAGCCAATGTCTTGGGTGGTTTTTGTCGTAGAATACGCGTAATCTTTGCGTTCCTACAGGGACGCAGTCTCGCATGCCGCCGCAAGACGCAGCAAGAGCGCATCCTGAAACATCCCGGCTTGCAGTTGCATGCCAATAGGGAGTCCGTCGCGATCCGTACCAGCAGGGATGCTGATAGCAGGTATGCCGGCAATATTGGCACTTACCATAAAGAGATCGCTTAGCCACATAGCAACAGGGTCGTTGTTTTTGGCACCCAGCTCAAAGGCCGTTGTTGGCGTGGTGGGCATGAGCACGGCATGATGATGTGCGAAGATCGAAGTGTACGCTTCGCTGATCAACCGTCGCGTCTGCTGTGCCTTGGTGTAATAGGCATCGTAATAGCCGCTGGAGAGCACGTAGGTGCCAAGCATGATGCGACGCTTGACCTCGGTGCCAAAACCTTCTGTGCGCGCCGCTACCATCACGTCTTCATCCGTTGCCTCTGCACGGAAACCATAGCGAACACCGTCAAATCGTGCGAGGTTGGAAGAGGCCTCTGCTGTTGCCAAAATGAAATACGTCGGAATCCACACGTCGCGATGCGGCAGCACCACTTCGCTAATCGTCGCACCCAAGGCGCGCAGACGCTCGATCATTGCGCGGTACGCCGCAATCACATCGTCGTCACACCCATCGAGGTCCGATTCCGGAAGTACGCCAATACGAAGGTTTTCAGGCAACGGGTCTGTAAGGTAGGCAAGGGAAGACGCTGCACCGTGTGGTGCAGATGTGCTATCCATTGGATCGTGTCCACTGATCACATCGAAGAGTGCGGCTGTGTCTGCAACTGTTCGCGAGAACGTACCAATCTGATCGAGTGAGGATGCGAAGGCAGTAAGGCCGTAGCGCGATACGGTTCCGTACGTGGGCTTGAACCCAACAACGCCACAGAATGCAGCCGGCTGACGTATCGAACCTCCCGTATCGCTCCCGAGTGCAGCACGCGCCATGCCGGATGCAACAGCAGCCGCAGAGCCGCCACTGGAGCCACCGGGGACGAGTTGTTCGTTGAGGGGGTGTCGGACCGGACCGAAGTACGACGTCTCGTTCGACGAGCCCATGGCGAATTCGTCCATGTTGGTCTTGCCAATAACAATGGCGCCTGCATTGCGTAAGCGTTCGACGACGGTTGCTGTGTAGACGGGACGAAAGTTCGCGAGCATCTTCGAGCCGCACGTCATCGGCAGGCCAACGTAACTGATGTTGTCTTTCAGTGCAATCGCCATGCCTTCGAGTGGACGTGCGAGGCCGCCCGCAATGCGCTCATCACTTTCCGCCGCATGACGGAGTGCCTCGTCTGCATTCACGGAAATAAAGGCATTCACTGATGCACGCGCATCGATGGTGCTGAGGAATGCTTGGACGTGGTCGACAGTCTTCATGCGGTGTATTCAGTACTCGGATCTTCCGCAGCGGTGATACGCGGCGGAACGATAGGTTCTTGGTCGGTCGTGAAAGGTTCGTCGGTTGACGGTGGCACCTCTGAAGGTGTCGTTGGTATGCGTGGTGCAGATTCTGGAACAGATTTCACAACCGGACGTGGCTTGTCTTCCACGATCGTTGCCGCTTCGGCACTGATATCGCGAATCTGTTGAGTAAGATCTTCTTGAGCCTTGCGAAACTGTCTGATCCCTTTGCCCACCATCTGGGCTACTTCGGGAATCTTCTTCGGTCCGAAGAGCAACAGGACGGCCAACAAGATCAAGATGAGTTCGCCGCCGCCTACGTCAAACACGGTGTACCTGCGGGAGAGAAGTGATCACTCGGGCTTTTTTTCTACTGGCTTTTCTTCCTCGCCACTTGCCGCCTTCTTGAATTCCTTGATGCCGGATCCAAGACCCTTCATCAGATCTGGGATGCGCTTGGCGCCAAACAACACAACAATAACCAAGGCGATGAGCAGTAGCTCGGGCATTCCTAGACTTGGCATGATTAACTCCGCGAAAGTGCAATACTGGTGAAAACGGACAGACCGTCTGTTGATCCGTTCAACGGGTCTGATGCACGCTCTGGATGGGGCATAAGACCCATCACATTGCCTGCCTTGTTCAAGATACCCGCAATGTTGTGAAGGCTACCATTCGGATTCGCCTCGGGGCTGTCTTCGCCCGCAGGAGTAACGTACCGAAAAACCACTCGTTGTTCAGCTTCCAACTCTTCGATCACCTCCGAAGGCGCAGTGTATCTGCCTTCTCCGTGTGCGATCGGAATACGGAGAACCGTGTTCTTCGTCACACTATTGGTGAAACTCGTGTTGGAATTTTCGACGCGCACATACACGTCTTTGCATGCAAAGCTCAGATTTGCGTTGCGGATCAGGGCGCCGGGGAGCAGACCACATTCCGTCAGAATCTGAAAACCATTGCAAATGCCCATCACCACGCCGCCCTTCTTGGCAAAGTCGATCACTTCCTGCATGATGGGCGAGAAGCGAGCGATAGCGCCAGTGCGGAGGTAGTCGCCATAGGAAAATCCGCCGGGAAGGATTATGGCATCGAGCTGTGTTGGCAGCGACGTGTCTTTATGCCAAAGTCGGTGTACGGTAGAACCGTCGAGCGCTGCAGCAAACTCTGCATCGGCATTGCAGTTACTTCCCGGAAAGGTCACCACTCCAATGTTCATGCTACTGCTCCGCTAGCAACGCGCTCTTCTAACCGGAAGGAATAGTCTTCCATCACAGGATTGGAGAGAAGCTTCTTGCAGGCATCGTCCACGAGTTCCTTTGCGCGATCCTCATCAGGCGCTTGCACCGTGAGTTCAACATACTTGCCAATGCGCACGTTCGAGAGCGCTGGCATGTGAAGAGAGTGCAGGGCGCGTTCAACCGTCTTGCCTTGAACGTCAAGAATGGCACGGCGGAGAGAAACGGTCACGTGGGCCGTATAGGTCTTCATGGGTTGTTCACACGGTTAGAGATCGAAAGGATCTGGATCGGGTTCTTCTACAGTGTCGGACTCTTCATTGTCGTCTCTTCGAGCGCGCATCAAGTGGATTGCCTGCCTAAGCGCTCCGCCAATCATGTACAAGGCCATAAAGGGAAAGACGAGCAAGCCCTTTGAGAGCAGAGAACCAATGGTGCCGACCAAAAATACGACAAATATGATTGGACGTTGACGTATAGCGCCAATCGTCGGACGCGGCAGATTGTCGTACTTAATCGTGCTCACCATGGCCAACGCCACAAGCACCGTAACGGCCGTTATCGCAAGTGGCTTCCATTCTTCGGGTATTGCGGTTGTTGGATGAACGAAGACCACGTAGGAAAGAATTGCAAATGCACCGGCCGGTATGGGCATTCCCCGGAAGTAGTGCTTGTCTTCGAGACTGGTAAGCTGCACGTTGAATCGCGCAAGGCGAAGAACGCCTGCGAGGGCGGGAAGGGAGGCAAGGAGTTGACCCCAATTTCCCATCGTATGGAAAAATGCCATGTAGAGGATCACGGATGGCGCAACGCCAAACGACACGGCATCGCATAACGAATCGAGCTCCACGCCAAACTCACTCGCACTGCGTGTAAGCCGCGCCACCACACCATCTAGGGCATCAAAGATTCCAGAAAGCAAGATCAGGAACGCTGCACGCTCGATACTGTTCTCCAATGCCGCAATGATGGCTGCGAAACCGCAGAACAGATTTGCAAGCGTGAAGAGGTTGGGAACGATGGAGCGAGTAACGCGCATTAGTTGTGTGCACCCTTCAGCCGAGCGATCAGCGTGCCGCAGCCAATGGTCTTCTGTCCGCTCTTTACAAGGATCTCTGCCGTGTCTGGCACCACGATATCCATGCGGGAACCGAACTTCATCATTCCAAACCGTTCGCCAGCCTTGGCAACGTCGCCCAGCTTTGTGTCATACACAATACGTCGCGCCAGGAATCCCGTAATCTGCTTGTAGAGTACAGAGCCCGAATTGTTTCGGCAGATGAAGATCGACCGTTCGTTGTCTGTGCTCGACTTAGGATCGAATGCCATGAGGTACTTGCCTGGGAGGTATCTCGCCTCTACGATCTCGCCCGACATCGGGAATCGGTTCACGTGGACGTTCAGCGGAGAGAGGAAGATCGAGATTTGGACGTGTCCGATGCCGCGCGGCAGGCCGCTCAGATCGTCACTTGCCGCACATTGCTCGGCCGTCAGCGGTACGATCTCCATCACCGTGCCGTCTGCAGGGGCCACGAGAACAGAAGGATCGCCCGTCGCCGCTGGATTCAGCGGACGTTCCGGATCCCGAAAGAACCACAAGGTGAAGCATATCAGGAGCACCCCAAGCGTTCCAAGAAGCACGGCCACGATCGGTCCGCCGACGCTAACGCCAAGCAGTACCAAACACGCGCCAACACCGAGCATCAAAAAGGCATTGTCATAGCCGTACGGAGTGATCATCTGGGACCATTGTTTTTCGTAATTTCGCGGGTCAAATTAGCGAAACGAAGCATGAAATTCACCGTAGCACTGCCTGAGCTCCAAAAGGCGCTGCAGAAGATCCTTCCAGCCATTCCCGCGAAGTCCACGATTCCTGTCTTGGAGCACGTTCACGTGGTCCTTTCAGGAACAGACCTCACGTTCCATGCAACCGATCAGGAGATAACGATCTCGCTGACGATTCCGGTTGCTGGGGAAACGAATGGCGAAGTTCTTGTCCCTGCACGTCAATTCAACGACCTTATCAAGGAACTCGGCAACGCCGGTACCGTGGAAGTGTCGGCCAACGAGGACTCGGCCCTCATCTCTGTACGAACGCCCACCGGTACGTACGAAATGAAGGGGCTCGATGCGAATGAGTTCCCCGCCATTCCTCCTTTCCCTGAGTCTACCAAGGCGGACTTCTCGAAAGAGGAGATGCAGCGCATCGCGAACAAGACCGTGTTCGCCGTGAGTACGGAAGAGTATCGTCCGTCGATGACGGGTGTGTTCTTCCAGTTTGGTGGCGACATGGTCACGGCTGTAGCGACGGACGGATTCCGACTTTCTCGCGTGATCATTCGTGGCGAAGGCCGATTCCCGGCGGAGCTCGAGGTAATCATTCCTGCGCGAGCCGTAGATCTTCTCAAGAAGGTTGATGGCGAAGTGTCGATGGAGGTGAGTCGCACGCATGCTCGCTTTACGATCTCGTCACTGACGATCACCACACGTGTGATCGACGAGAAGTATCCTCCTTATCAGAACGTAATCCCGTCAGACAACGATAAAACCCTTGTAGTCAACCAACGCGAAGTGTTGAGCGCCATTAAACGCGTTTCGCTCTTTGCCAACACGAATACCCGTCACGTGCGTTTTCGCATGAGCGAGCGCGTGCTGGCCGTGCACTCAGAAGACGAAGATTCTGGAGGCAAAGGAACAGAGACGATTCCCTGCGAATTCTCACACGATACGTTCGAGGTTGGCTTCAACTACCGATTCCTCGAAGAAGCGATCAAGAACATCACCACGGACGACGATCCAGATCTCAACGTGCAGATGACGTTCTCGACACCAATCAGAGCGGTGCTCATCAAGCCAGGAGCCGATAACGACTCGTTGCTGATGTTGGTGATGCCGGTGAAGATCTGATCGCCGCGAGAGCGCGATGATCATCCGATCCGTACAACTTCGTGAGTTCCGCAGTCACACGTCCACAGACCTCGATTGCGCGCCCGATGTAACGATCCTTTCAGGCAAGAATGGTGTCGGTAAAACGTCATTCCTTGAAGCGATTAGCGTGTGCGCCGTAGGAAAAAGTTTTGTACCCGTGCCCGATACGGCCTTGATTCAGCATGGTAGAGAACAGTGTTCAGTAAGCGTTCGTTGCGAACGCGATTTGCATGTTCCGTATCACGTTAGCGTCTCGATCCGCGAGGGAGTCAGAAAGAAGATCGAAACGACGTTCGCCCAACACTGCACGCCGCGAGATCTGATTGGCGAGCTGCCCGTTGTGGCACTCTCGCCCGATCACAAGAGCATCACGTTTGGCGGTCCGGCAGATAGGCGGGCCTTTGTGGATGGCCTGATGGCACAGTCGAGCAAGCGAGTAACGGAGCTGCTGTATGAGCACCGCCGACTCCTCAAGCAACGTAATTCGATGTTGGCAGATGCAGCGCACCATGGTGGTAGGGTGGAAGGGTTGGAGGCATGGACCGACGCCTTTATCACGTGTAGCGCAGAAATGATTCGCAGACGAAAGGATGTGTTGGACGACCTCGCACCGCGCGTGCGTCAAGCCTACGATGCAGTGTCTGGCGGTGAAGAGAACATCGACATTCGATACGAAGCCGATGGTGTGGCAGATGCATCAGCGAACGTTGAAGAACAACTTCGGCGCGTGTATGAGAAGGTGGCTTCGAGGGAGATTCAACGCGGACTCACGTTGTTCGGTCCACAGAAAGACGAAGTGGCCTTCATGATCAACGACGGCGTTGTTCGAGAAACCGCATCGCAAGGACAACACAAGTCGCTGCTCGTTTCACTGAAGATTGCCGAATGTGCCCTGCTGTATGAACGCACACAGGAACGACCGGTGGTGCTGCTGGACGATGTGTTCAGCGAATTGGATAGGTCGCGATGTGAACACGTGATGCAGACCGTATTGGCCATGGGCATGCAGTGCTTCGTGACCACCACCGAAGGCGCAGAGATGAAGAAGTTGGTTGAAGTGGGGAAGATCATCGAAGTGAGAAGTGAGAAGTGACGAGTAAAGTGAGAAGTGAGAAGTGAGAAGTGACGAGTAAAGTGAGAAGTGAGAAGTGACGAGTGAGAAGTCAAGTGAGAAGTGAACATGGCAACATCCATTACATCGGTGCTGAATGATTTGCTCAAGCGATATCGCTTGTCGGATTCATTCACAGCGGCAAAGATTCCTGACTATTGGTCGGAGATCGTTGGAGAGAACGTATCGCGCTTATGCACGATACGCGGAACGCAGAATGGTGTGCTCACGATTAGCGTGAGCAATTCTGTGTGGCGTTCCGAGTTGATGTTGCGTCGCGAAGAACTACGAATAAAATTGAACGCTCGCATTGGCAGTGAAGTGATCCGCGAGATCGTCATTCGATAACGAGCACACTGGAGGAATCATGTCAGAAGAAGTTGGAAAGAAGTCTGGGTATAGTGAAGACAGTAT
>JBBRES010000110.1:0-8709 GCA_038202665.1 Kapaibacterium sp. (SeqCode)
CTCTGCAGACCGAGGCATCGATCCGACAACGTATTTTCTGAACGACATTGGAACTCGCCGCATCACAGCTCCAAGCTACGCAGTAGATCCCTATGCTACTGCTTACCTACTACGTGGGACCGGCCAAGTAACGTTGTTCTACAACTGGTGGGTAGATCCAGCACGTCCGGAGAACTTCTTCCGATTCGACGTTGGTATGACGTATGCGGAAGTTCGTGAAACTGCTGTGTTTAAAGATTCAACGGTTGGTTTTACCTATCTCGCAAACGCAGGTGTAAGCGGCCTTCAGACATACAAGAACAATGAGTTCGGCGATTGGATCTATGCCAAGGCAGAGTATCGCAATCAAGCGACATTCCCATTCGGTGTCAGCCTACAGTATTCTAATCAGATGCTGTTGGGTAGAGTCTATCTCCCAGTCTTGGGTGATTGGCTATACATCGAAGGTCGCTACTCCACGCCACTGCGCGGTGTTCGTCCGTACGAGATTCCGAATTTCTTCATGGTATCTCCGGTACTTCGACTCAACTTTTAACGAAACGATGATGATATCGAAAGCCCCTTCGAAGATGTCTTCAAGGGGCTTTTTTCTATAAACTCTACGATGATGCTCACGTTCCGCCCTCGCCACCTTGCCACCATCGCAGGCCTTCTCTTCGTGATGGTCGGACAGCTCTGTGCGCAAGGAGCGGATTCGTTAGAGAAAGCGCGGAAAGCCGCAGAAGAAGCGAAGATCAGGTCGTCCGCTCTTGGCGTGAACATGATCATTCAGAACGTCGACATAACGGCGTTTCCTAAGATCAAATTAATCGTGGAAGTGGTTACAGATAGCACGACAAATATGCTCGACACGATCAACCCGAAGTTGTTGACAGTGGTCGAGAATGGTGTTCCAAAGCCGGTGATATCCGTAGAGAAGATCAAGATCGAAGACCGTATTCCTGTGGACTTCATCTTTCTGATTGACGTAACTGGAACGATGCAGTCGTACATCAACGGCGTGAAGAACAACGTCGAGAATTTTGTGTCCGCGCTACGAGATCGGGGAATTGAATATCGCATTGGACTTGTGCTCTTCTCCGATGTCATCGAAAAGACCTATCAGCCCACCTCCAATGTGAAAGAGTTTCTCGGCTGGCTGAGCAAGGTTTATGCAAGTGGTGGCTTCGACGAAAAGGAGAATGCCCTTGAATCCATACGCGAGGCATGCCGAATGGACTTCACGCCCGCAGCGAACAAAGTGGCCGTGCTCATTACGGATGCTCCCTATCATCAGTTCGGTGAAAAAGGAAATGGTCGCACGTACATGACCACCGAAAGCACGATTTCGATGTTGAAGGAAAACGGAGTACGCTTGTTCGCCATCGCACCGCCGCAGATACCTGAGTATCACACGATTGCCGAGGCAACACGCGGCGCTGTCTTCAACATTAAAGAGTCGTTCGCAAACATTCTCGACAACTACTCCATGCAGCTCACGAATCTCTATGCCGTTACCTATCGGACAGATTCGAAAGTGCTACGCGATTCAATCAACGTGGCCATACTCGACGAGCAGAAGCGCGAACTTGTTCGACAGATCATTCCCATTGTTGAGATCGGCCGAAAGTTCATCATCGAGAATCTGCTATTTGCTACGGCGAGTGCTGTTCTGCCAGACTCCGTCACGGAGCTCGACGTGCTCATCGACTTCATGAAGTCAAGGCCGGCAGTGATTGTAAGGGTGGAGGGGCACTCGGATTCAAAGGGACAGCCTTTGTCGAACAAGGCCTTGTCGCTCATGCGAGCAGAAGCAGTGAAAGCATATCTCGTGCAGCGAGGCATCGACCCTAAGCGCGTGCAAACGTTCGGGCATGGTGCTGCACGACCGATAGGTGATAACACTACCGACTTCGGACGTCGGCTGAACCGCCGCACCGAGATCGTTATTATTGCCAAGTAAGACTTAGCGAACGTCTACTTGATAGCCGTTGTTCTGGAAGTATGAAATATAGTCGCGATGGACCGGAGCATTCTTCGGCCGCAGATAAAACACAACACGAACCGGCGCAATAGACTTCTGTCGAACCTCAAGTGCTCCTGCACTTTGTGCCGTCCTCCGGCGAACATCGTTGAAATCCCCATCGCGCAGATCGCCCATTACGTACAGCGTTGACGGTGTATGATCGTCCATCAACACACCCAATACCTGAGAAAAGAGCAAGGATTGCTTGCCAACTGGAAGGTGAGAGGTGGATTGCATCGACTCCACCACAAGTTCGCGGTACTCGCGGAGTGACGCACACTTCTTACCATAGGACGTCGAGCCCACCACCATGTCTGTGTTCGCTGAGTCGATCATCACGTCTGCGGCAATCTCTGCCATGATCGAATTGATCTCTTCTGGCGGCATCTGACTGAGCACGGCCGTGAATACGGCGCGTACAGCGGGCACAGCGCGCTTTTTGACGATCTCAGTACGCTTTGGTACTTGGCGGTACTTTACAGCCAGCACAACGCCTGTAATGCCGAGAATGGCAAAGGCAACGTAGATGATTTTCCAATTGCTCTTCTTTGACGGAGGGAGCATGGAGGGTTCGGTATCGGTGTCGATCATTACTCTTCCGTACTGTAGGTATCGGCAGCAACATCTACAGGAACCGGATAGTTTCCGGTGAAGCATGCTGTGCAATAGCCAATGCCATGACCTTGGGGTACGGAGTCCATCATGCCCTCTACCGAGAGGTAGTGAAGAGTGTCGGCACCCAATGCCTCTGCGATCTGCTGCTCGGAATCATAGTGATTCGCGATCAATTCATGTCGGCTCGGAAAGTCCATGCCATACACACATGGATGCTTCACGGCCGGGGATGTGATGCGAAGATGGACTTCCTTGGGCTTTGCTTCTCGGATGAGATTGACAAGTGCCTTCGATGTTGTGCCTCGCACGATTGAGTCGTCGATCACCACAACGCGATTGCCCTCGAGGACGCCGCGTACAACGTTGAATTTTGTCTTGACCTTGAAATCACGATTGTTCTGTCCGGGTGCAATGAACGTACGTCCAACGTAGTGACTTCGAATAAGTCCGATCTCGTATCGAGTTGGATACTTCTTCTCGTTCACGCGCGCATATCCGAGCGTTGCCGTATTACCGCTATCGGGAACGGCGATCACGATTACTTTCTCTTCGTCATTCTCAGATGGTACCGGACTCTCTTCGGCAAGGTTCTTACCAAGCTTTCGGCGTACACGATCAACTGGTGTCCCAAAGATCTTACTGTCCGGCCGAGAGAAGTAGATGTATTCGAAAATGCAGTGCTTCGATGTGTCCATCGACTCGTTGATGTAGTGCGACGTGAACTCACCCGTGTCGATCGTATGCTGATCAATAACGAGGATCTCATTATGCTCTACTTCTCGCACGTACTCAGCACTCAGAATGTCGAGCGCATTCGATTCCGACGCAACGATGTAGGCATAGCCTTCGTCGTGCTTCAACCGCCCGATGCAGAGTGGACGGAAACCATGTGGATCGCGCGCGGCATAGAGTGCATTCTCTCCAAGCATCACGAGTGAATACGCACCATGGGCGGTTTGCACGGCATCTCGTATCTGCTCGATCTGCGTTTGCTTCTTGCTACGAGCAATCAGGTGCAGGAAGATTTCGCTATCCGTTGTGGATTGAAAGATCGCCCCATCGTCCTTCAATTCTTCTCGCAATGTTCTTGTGTTCGTCAGATTGCCATTGTGAGCAAGAGCGAACAGGCCATTGCGGTAATTGAAGTGGAAGGGTTGGATGTTGGCAAGGGAATTACTGCCTGTGGTTGAATAGCGGTTGTGACCTATTGCGGCGCGACCGTGAATGGTAGATTCAAATAGCTTGTGATCGCTGAACACATCAAGGACAAGTCCCTCGCCCTTATGGACCCCAAAACGTGGTCTCTTCTTCATCGCATCTTCATAGATCGTCACGATGCCAGAAGCTTCTTGTCCGCGGTGCTGCAAAGCGTGGAGCGCATAGTACGCGAGGACGGCGGCTTGTGGATGATTGAAGACGCCTACGATACCACACATGTTAGTCGCTCTCGTTCATGTTATGAAAAACGTTCTGGACGTCGTCGTCTTCTTCGATACGCTCAAGGAGTTTGATCACGTCTTCTGCCTGCTCATCGGTGAGCGCTACGGTGTTGTTGGGAATGCGACGTAACTCGGCTGACTCTACCGTGATGCCTGCTTCTTCGAGTGCCTTCTGCATTAGCACGAAATCGTGAAACGATGTGTACACCGTAAGCTCGCCATCGTGCTCTTGTATGTCTTCTGCACCATTCTCGATCAACGTTAGTTCGAGCGAGTCGTGATCAACGTCATTCGTTGGAATCGAGAACACGCCCTTCCGGTCGAAGATGAATTCGAGTGAGCCCGATGTTCCAAGCGAACCATTCATTTTATTGAAGTAGGAACGAATGTTCGCTACCGTACGCGTAGGATTGTCCGTTGCTGTTTCGATGTAGACGGCAACGCCGTGTGGCGCATAGCCTTCGTAACTCGATTCTGCTAGTTCTTGCGCGTCTTTACTCGATGCGCGTTTGATAGCATTCTCGACGTTGTCCTTCGGCATGTTGGCCACCTTCGCCATTTGTATGGCGGAACGGAGGCGGGGATTGGTGTCGGGGTCTGGCCCACCAAGCTTCACCGAGATGGCAATCTCCTTGCCCAAGCGTGTGAAGGTCTTCGACATGTTTGCCCAGCGCTTTTCTTTGCGGGCACGACGGAATTCAAAAGCTCTACCCATAGGTTCAGTCTTGTATCAGAGTGGTTTTTGGAAGATGCGATAGGTACGATAGCGTTCGCCATGCATGGTGTCGGTAAGAGCGCGGTTCATCATCACGTTGTCTTCAAGAATCCACGATGCTTCGCCCTTCATGATGCCGTCTTGCGCAGCACGGTCGCCGATCTCTTGATACATCAGTGCATCAATGCCCTTGCCACGGAACTCCGGTAACACACCGAGAACAATAATGCGAACGAGATCGATGTGTTTCTTTTTTGAAAGGAGATGGAAGACACCGCTGAGGAGTCCGCCCTTCTTGTTGTGCTTCAACGACTGATTGATATCCGGCAATGCCAGACAGAACCCTGCCACCTTACCATGTACTTCTGCAAGAAATGCATACTGAGGATTGGCGATCTGTTTGAGGTCTGCCGCAAGGAAGTCGAACTCCGCATGCGTCATCTTCACAAAGCCCCAGTTCTTCTCCCAGGCAGCGTTGTACACTTCGCGCAGAGCGTCTACATCCTTGCGGAACTGCGCCTTGTTCTTGAGGTTGATGTTGCGGAACGTCAGGTTGTATCGCTTGATGACCACGTCGCGCAATCGCTGCACCTTCGCATCGAGATACGTTTCGTTCTTCAGAAGATAGGCGTAGAGATCTTTTTCCTTCTTGTAGCCAACACCTTCGATGAGTTGCTGATAGTAGGGCGGGTTGTAGGTCATCAAGATGACAGGGGAGCCATCGAAGCCATGAATCAGCAATCCCGACTCGTCGTTTAACGATGGATTCACAGGTCCGCGTACATGCGTCATCCCACGATCACGCAACCACTGCTCAGCAGCCGTGAACAACGCTGTTGCCACGCCTTGATCTTGAATGCACTCAAAAAAACCAAAGAAGCCAATCTTGTCTGCATACGTTGAGTTGTGATTGCTATTCGTGATAGCGGCGATACGCCCCACCACCTTGCCATCCTTCTCAGCCAAAAACATCTGCAGCTTGCCGTGCTTATAGAATGGGTTCTTGTGCTGGTTGAGGAGCTTCTTCCGATCCATGATCATGGGTGGTACCCAGTGAGGATCGTCCTTGTAGAAGAGCCACTGCGCCTTGATAAAAGGCAGCGTGTCGTCGTTGTCGAGGGCTCGGATCTGCAGGCTCATGGATACTCCGAAGTGGGATGGTCACAAAAATACCAAAACGGCGGCTGGCAGACGGCAGTTGTGCGCTCAGATACTATATTCACGAACACACACACACATGGGGAGAGATCGTATGACCTACGGTCGAACACGAAGGGCAGATATCTTCGCCGTCATCATGCTCTGCATTGCATGTACGGGAGGGGCGAAGGGAGGCGAGGTGGCCGATAAGTACCGTCAGATAGCCATGAAAGTGGCTGCGGCCGCGCAGGCCGACAGTTCCATCTATCGCACACTTGGGGAATTCTGCGACGCCTTCCCGAAACGTCTGAGCGGCTCAAGCAATCTCGAACGAGGAATCGATTGGCTTGTGGAACGAATGAAGGCAGACGGATGGAATGTCCGCACACAACCTGTGATGGTCCCACATTGGATGCGTGGCAGTGAATCTGCGCGCATGACATTGCCAATCGAGCGCTCACTTCCGGTTTGCGCCTTGGGTGGGTCGATTGCGTGTGACCGACTTCGTGGAGAGGTTGTTGTGGTTTCCAGCTACGAAGACCTCGCAAAGAATGCAGCAAGGGTACGTGGCAAGATTGTACTCTTTAATGTGCCGTTCACGCACTATGGCGAAACAGTGTCGTATCGTGTTGGCGGTGCTGTAGCGGCTGCACGACTGGGCGCCATCGCCAGTATGGTGCGAAGTGTGGGACCCTTTGGCATTCAAACACCACATACTGGTGGCATGAGTTACAACGATTCGGTAACGAAGATCCCGCATGCAGCCATCACGATGGAAGATGCTTTGATGATGCAACGTATGCAGGATCGTGGACAGAAGATTGAAGTGGTTCTTTCCGTGGGTGGACATTGGATGGCCGATGCCCCATCCCGCAACATCATCATCGATATTCCTGGCACGGAGCTACCGAATGAAGTGGTGTGCATGGGCGGACATATCGATTCGTGGGATCTCGGTACGGGTGCCATGGATGATGCTGGCGGCTGCTTCGCTGCATGGCACGGATTGAATACCATTCGGAAGCTCGGATTAAAGCCGCGGAGAACGCTGCGTGTGGTGTTTTGGACGAATGAGGAGAACGGACTTCGAGGAGCCACGGCCTACGAAGAGCAAACGCGCAATGAAAAGCATGTCCTTGGCATCGAGTCAGACGAAGGCACGTTTGCTCCGCTTGGCTTTACAACTGCCTCTGGGGGAGATACGCTCTTTGCCTTCCAGGAAGCGTGTACGCTTCTCGAGCCACTGGGTGTGACGTATGTGCGGAAAGGACATACCGGCGCTGATACGAGTCCACTCGAGGCCAAAGGCGTCCCAGTATTGTCGTTGAACGTCGAAGACTCGAAGTACTTCTGGTATCACCACACCGAAGGAGATACGATCGATAAACTCCGACCCGACGAAGTGAATATGTGTGCTGCTGCGCTTGCCATCATAGGCTTCATCTTCGCCGATAAGTAAGCAATCACTTACCTTCTAGCGTGACGGGGAGGACTAGTTCCTTCCCGTCGCGTAGAACAACAACCTGCACCATGTCGCCTGGCTTACGCTCGCCCATGGCCGACGTTAGATCGTAGATATTCTTGATGGTTGTTGCGCCGAACTTGGTAACAATATCATCACCCTTCAACCCAGCCTTCTCTGCAGGTCCTCCGACCTTCACACCCGTAATGCGCAATCCCTGCGGATCGTCGCTATAGTCCGGGATCACACCAAACGTCACACGGAAGCCCGTCGAAGCACTCTGTTGCGCTGCCTGCGCTGGCATGGTGAATACTGGCCTGTCTGTCATATCGGCCACTTCACGCACGGTGCGCTCCACCATCGTCAGCACCATGGCTTCGCCATCGTAATTGATCTTTTCGAACGTGTCTGTGGGGCGGTGATAGTCGCTGTGCAGGTTTGTAAAGAAGAACAACACTGGGATGTTCTTTGCAGTGAAGGAGGAATGGTCGGATGGACCAAAGCCATCGGCCGTGGTGGTCATCACAAACGGAAGATCTCCCTTTGCACGCTCTAAGAGGGCGGGCCAACCAGAAGAAGTGCCAACGCCCTGCACATTGAGCTTGTTGTCTTTAAGTCTGCCGATCATATCCATGTTCACCATGGTTACGATGCTTGCCAAGGGAATGGGAGAGTTGTTCGTGAAATACTTCGATCCGAGAAGGCCTTTCTCTTCACCACTAAAACACATGAAGACAAGCGAGCGCTTCCCAGGAGCGGTTGCAAAACGACGTGCGAGTTCCATCACTCCTGCCGTACCCGACGCATTGTCATCTGCACCTGGGTGGATGATGGGGGCGCGTGAGGTGTGCAACGAATTCTCGTCACCCATTCCTAGGTGGTCGAAGTGCGCCCCAATGACAACATACTCGTCCGGCTTCTCCGTGCCTCGCACCATGCCAAGCACGTTGTGCGTTGTACTCTCTATGTATTCGAGAGATGTAGTGATAGAGCACGTTGTGTTTGACAGTGCATAGGAATGTGGTGCCTTGTCTTTCTCAATGGCGACTTCTGCTTGGAACATCTGCATGTCTTTGGCAGGGAAGATGCGTGCACATGGAGTGCGCCGTACTTGCAGCACGACGATGCCGGAATTCTTGCCCATTCGGTCGAGTCCAAATGGCGAGAGGACATCTGCAGAGTCGCCCTTCTCATTCACAAAGACAATTGCGGCTGCGCCCTTATCACGCGCCATCGTTGCCTTGGAGCGCAGTGATGCCAACGCTTTAAACCCTTCTTCCTTCTCTGCCCACATGGGAAGGCCTCGCAAGACGATCACGATCTTGTCCTTCAC
>JBBRES010000111.1:0-8693 GCA_038202665.1 Kapaibacterium sp. (SeqCode)
TATATGATTGAGACAGATTCGCCGTATATCACGCCTGTTCCGCATCGCGGCAAAAGAAACGAGCCATCATACGTCCGCCTAACGGCGGAAAAAATCGCGGAGATACGTTCCATGTCCTATCAGGAAGTAATCGACACTACAACAGCTACAGCACGCAAGCTCTTTGGCTTGCTGTTGGTTCTTGCAGTAGTCGTTCTTACAGCACAAGCGCAACCAAAGAAGCCTATCGAAGACGACTACGATACCGATCAATCCTACGACAATGCCTTTGCAACGTACGTGGCAGACTCGGTTGCATGGTCGAAATGGATTAAGCCAAAGAAGTTCGGCTTCGGTATTGTTATCGGCTCCAACACGGTTGTTGAGAACCAGACATATATCTCGCCCGGCAAGTTTGTCCCGTCGGACACAACGTATCCTTATTCGTACGACTCAACGCTCATTGGAAAGTCGAGATCCTTCTCGTACAACGGATTGGCGGCATTTGGGGCGCAGGTAACGTATAGTTTTACCGATCGGGTCACCTTGGAAGGATCATACTTTTTCTCCAGGAATAATCAGCCAGTCCAGGTAGGATTGGACCCGATTACGTATCACATTATCAATCTCGGCGCCTACTACAATCTCAACCCGTACGCAAAGGTGAACTTCCACGTCAACGGCGGATTGTCGTATGTCAGCAGCAGCGATGGCAACATTTCCAGTTCGCGCGTTGGTGTGAACCTTGGCCCAGCAATGTCGTTCAACATTCCCACGTCCATTGGATTGTTCATACCAACGTTCGTTGTGAGATTCAACGTGATGTTCGGTACAACGAATGGTCAGGTTGTTGCACGCTATCGTGGCAAGAACGGCGGACTGATCTATAATCCCGGTACGACCGATGAAGCTGGTATCGACAAGGCAGATGTGACAACCATCTATTCGCTGCCGCACCTCACACTCACGTGGTATCCGAGCTTCTAACAATGGTCACCATTCTACGCGGAACGGCACTTGAACAAGACATAGCGCGCGTGCGCTCGTCAACCACTCCCATTGGTGCCTTCCGTCAGGCCGTTCATCGCATTGGTCTGCATTTGGCCGTGGAAGTATCGAAGCATCTGCCGGCCCGACAGATCGAAGTGAATACCCCGTTGGAGCGCACGTCGGGAACGATGATCGAGGGCGACGTTGTGTTGATGCCTGTGCTGAGAGCCGGTCTCGGTCTGCTTGACCCTTTCTTGCAAGTACTACCCGATGCCTCGGTGGGCTACATTGGACTGAAGCGCGACGAGGAGTCGCTCGAAGCTCGCGAGTACTACAAGAACTTTCCTACCCTTTCCGCCTCAACAACTGCCATTATTCTTGACCCTATGCTGGCTACCGGCGGAAGTATAACTGCGGTGCTGGATCACTTGCGAGATACCCCACTTCGCAATATCCTAATCGCCTGTTTGATAGCTGCCCCAGAAGGCATTGAGTGTGTTCAGCGAGCATACCCCACAACGAATCTCTTCGTTGCCACGCAAGACCGCTGTCTAAATGAACATGGCTACATTGTACCTGGCTTGGGAGATGCTGGCGACCGGTTGTTTGGAACGACGTAAATTGTTGTTCACGTAAGACAGAAATCATCTTCAGCTTGTTCAATTCAATTGTAAGTTCGTGCATATGGAGGAAAAAATCATGACAATATTCGAATTCGGGCGCCACAAAGTGCCCTTCGCAGACATTCACGACATCAACGTGGTGTATAAGTATCACGACAACGAGATCTATGTGGATCTTGAACTAAATGGTGGAGCTCAACTAAGCTTGAACCTGCCGGACTCGCTCATGTTCATGGAGCAGTTCATCCGCAAGATCAGGGACGAGAAGAACGCCTAAACTCGAGTTCCGTACGGAGCGCCCGATCGAGTGCGTCTATGTCACGCTGTTCGGTGTGCGCGTGAACACTAAAGCGGAGTATTGCTTGGTCGAGCCAGCGGTGCACGACCACCTCGATTGAATGTTCATCGTAGATGCGCTCTTTCAGTTCGTCCACGTCGACGCTCGGTAACAACACTGTCCCCATTTGCAAAACATCGTCTGCCTCTTGCTCCATCAAGGGGCGGACGGATGGTATTGTGCACAGCGTACGAACACCATACGCTCGCAGGTCGCGACATCGTTGTTGAACTTCAGGCCACTTGTTTTCTTGCATCCACTGCAAGGCAGAAGGTACGGTGAGGAAGGCGGCAAGGTCTCGCGTTCCTAGAAACTCGTGCGTGTCTGTGAGATAACTGCCTGTCGCAAATCGTGGGTCGATCGCCGCACCCTTCCATGGATAGCCATTCCATCCCCAGCTTACCACGAGTGGATCTATAAGATTCTCCAAGCCACTGCGCACGTAAAGGAAGGCCGATCCCTTGGGGGTGCACATCCACTTGTGACAGTTTGCAGTGTAGATGTCCACGCCCAGTGCATGAAGGTCGAGGTCTACGTGACCCGGCACATGCGATCCGTCAACGAACGTGAGGATGCCACGCTCTCGAGCCCGCCGTATCAAACCTTCTACTGGTAGGAGAGCGCCCGTTGGCGACGTGATATGACTGAGGAAAAGCACCTTCGTTCGTTCCGTCACACCAGCCCAAATGAGCTCTTCCACTTCTGCCGATGAAGGAATGGGAATCGGTATGTGCTGCCGAACCAGACGTACGCCGCGATCTTCGTGGTAGAATTTCCAGGCATGTTCGCACGCCCCATACTCGTGATCCGTGGTGAGCACTTCGTCGCCAGGCTCGAGCTGCAGAGCATGAACGCCAACATTCACTCCATACGTGCTATTCACAACGTACACCAACTCGTCCGCGTCGCACCCTACGTAGGACGCTAACGACGTTCTGGCCTCATGCAAGAGCGAAGGCGCTTCGCGAAAGAAAAGCACGGGCTGACGTTCTAGTCGCTCTTGCCATTCTTGATAGACGTCTAGGAGTACGCGCGGTGTTGCTCCAAACGAACCGTGATTCAAAAAGATCACATCTGGATCGAGGAGAAAGTCCTTCTTACCAAGCACGGCCGCTCCTTTAGTCGTTGATCACTGCACGGACCGAACGGTTCGCCATCCGTCCCATAGGCGTTGCATTTGATGCCGACGTCGACGGTTCAATCTTCATCTCGACGTCTCGTTCGGTGAGGCCTAGCAAACGCAGTGCTGCTTGTCCGCGCGATCGCTGTAATTGCACGTTGTGCTCTGGCTCGCCCATGTCATCGGCGCCAGGATAGAGAGTAATCTTCTTACCCTTCCTCCGTGCCTCCTTCACCGCAGCAACAGCATCTTGATCGATGGCATAGAACGATCCTTCATTGAAGCCGAAGTATCCGATCATGACGTTGTTCTTTGACGAGGAGGCAAGGTGCCGAAGGACAAAGAGCGTGTCGTGCTTAATGCTGTTCACGGTTGGACGAATGATACCGGTTGTACCGGCACGTTGCGACCGTCCATCCGCGTCGGTGACGATACTCGATGCAGCGATCTCGACCGACTCGCGCTCTAACTGTTGTGGCGTGAGCACCAAGGTCTTGAACTCACCATCACCCTGCAGTGGCGCCGTGCGACCAATCACCTCTGCATGCGTGTCGATTGTGCATGGGCCGGCCTCGCAGACGAGCGTCGTCACGATGTTCGCAGAGACGGGACGATACGTACGATGCGTGTGAAGCGTGTCGACATCTACCACATCGTCTCCACCATCCAAATCAATTCGTACAAAACGCTGCTCTTCAAGCAACTGTGGATGTACTGGTACTTCCTTTGATGGTCTCGCAACAATCGATACGCGTTGCGCCTGCACTTCCAGCAAATCGGCCACGTGGAAAATGCGCTTCTTCGCCATAGCCGCATCTTCATCCGCGGATGATGACCCCGTGATCGTCAACTTCACTGAACGATGCGTAGCGAGCCATGTTCGCAATGCGGCGAGTGTACGACGCTGGTCCGTTGCAGCGTGTTGCTGCTCGTCAAGAAGATCTGTTGCATCCTTCGTAAAGAACAACAACGGCGCAGCCTGATAGCGGAACACGGTGTCTTGCACATCGATGCAAGGCACATCTAGTGTATCGCCCGGTTGTATGATCGAACTGCCAATCACGATCGATATTCCCGCCTCCAAGCGATGCTCTACCACTGCAACCGGCAGAGGTGGTGGTGGCGGTGGCGGTGGTGGTGGTGGTGGTGGGGGTGATGGTGGTGGTGATGCGGCGGGGATATTCCACTGCAGCATCGCGCCAACTCGCAAAGCGTTCACGTTCCACGTAACATCCTTGACCACTGAACCCAAGGCCATCTGATACGTGCATTCGGGAGAGATCGTGAGGCTCTTCGATAACTCTACATCGTACCGAATGCCAACGGTGAGGGCAGTGTAGAGACCCGATGCATTGGGAAGAGAACCACTCGACTCGTTTCGGACTCTCTGACCGTTTTCAAATGTATAGTCAGTCGAAGAGGGATCGACTAATGTTTGCGACTGTGTGTACGACGAGGCTAGTGGGAGGGCGGCAAGGATGCCAATTCTGAGCTTGAGTGCTTCGATACTTGGTATTGCTAGAGCCACGTACGGCTCGATACCAAGCGGCATATAGGTTGCCACGATCGAATGCTCAACGGTTCCCTTCGTAACAGTAGATCCGTTGATGATGTTGCCAACGAACTCCTGTTCAGTTAGAGTGGCATTCAACATGGACCACGAAAGATTCGCACCTACGCGATACTGTAATCCAAGGAGCAAGCCATCCGGTCGAATCTCAATTCCTGCAAGAGCGGAGAGTCCAACACCTGTGGCACCCGTAAACTCTACACAGCAGTTCGGAATACCCGGTAACTGCGTGAATGACGCAGAGTGCATGTTCAAGCCACCGTACAATCCACCATGCAAAAAGATATTCGTGGCCTCGGGCTCATCTGCACGAATACTAACGACGGACAATACTGCGAATGCGCCAACGACGAGTAATCTGATCATCAACGCACCACGATCAACGTTGTGGATTCAACGAGGTCCACGGTGCGGACAAGGATCATGTAGACGCCCGGAAGAAGGTCTTGCACGTTTATCGGAATAGAGCCATCGCCGGATGGAAGTTCCGACTGCACTGCGCGTAGACGCTCTGTACCTTGTTGATCCAACACCGAAATCGTTACGTTCCGTGCGCTCGTCGTGAACGTGCGTAGAGTCACAACACCGCTCGCGGGATTGGGATCGATACCTCTTATAATCGGCGGTGTTTTGCGCAGAATACGTCGTGTGGGATCCGGCTGAATGATCGTAAGAATTCCGTCTCCGTATGTACACAGAACAGTACTGCCAAAGTTTTCGCGCGAGGCATCAAACACCATGTGCGTCGTGTCGATTTCTGCAAGGCCGGCAGGACCTTCGAGTGTGGCAATCGGACCGCTACCACTAAAGTTCGACGTGAGCTCGAACACAATCACACGTCGATCGTTTACAATCTCTTGCGAAATGATTGCCGCCGTACCATTCGTGGCCGTGAGCGTTGAGCCCAAGAAGAGTCGCGGATTCATGGTGATCGCGGCATGTAAGAATCGCTCGCCTCTATACGGTACTGTTTCGCTGATCTGTGCATTGATGGTGAGCATCGCATTCCCACGCGGGTCTGCAGTTGAGTTCGCAACAGAGAGAACAGACGTTCCAGAGTACAGCATCAATGAGCAGCTCACTAAACTTGCACAGGGCTGAATTGCAAAGTCGATAGTGGCTGCGCCTGTAGGCGGTGTTCCCAGATATCGGATTCGAATACCAATAGAATCGTTGCTGTTGAGCGTAAGTGGCAACGTGGTGACCACCTCAAACGGTGCACCCGTCGTGATCGATGCCGCCGTAATCGTAACGGGATTGTCCGATGAGTTGGTGAGCACGAGAATGCGCTCAGGAATCTCTGGGAGAAACGGTAGTGCGGTGTGCGACTGTCGAATGTCTGCGCCAGAGCCTCTTCCAGTCACGCTAGAACTACGCTTGACAACATCCTGGTCTTCATACCGCACCAGCACATAACCTGTATCCAAGCCGTTACGACGCGGCACGAATTCAACGTCAACGCTCAAGGTACCGTTTGGTGGAATAATCGTGTCTTTGATCGCCGTGAGTACGCGGAACTGTGATTGCAATCCTCGGTCCATGAACACTGCGTTCACCTTCAGATCTACTGTGTCGTCATTACGAAGTAACCGAATCGTTTGACGCTTTCGCAGTCCAATGCAGACGTCGCCAAAGTCTGTCGGATTTCCCAACATCGCAATGCTACGGTCTACACTACGAAACTTGATCGCTAGGGCACTGGATACTTCGCACGCTTCCAGGAAGAGCGTGTCTTCGATCAGTCCAGTATCAAGAGGTGCTACAAACAATCGCAACTGCATGCACACTCCCGGCAGCAGCGTGTCTCCTTGCAACGTATCCGCCGGCCGCACATACCATCCTCGCTTCATGGTGGCAAGGTTGATGATGTATGGCACCACTCCAACATTGCACACGTCACTCGTAAGCACTGTATCGAGCACTGTTCCGATGAGCAGCGTGCGAAGCGTTACGGGCGTGAAGACTACGGCAGGAGCCACGACGCGGAATGGAGCATCTGTGGTGTCGTCATCCGCTTGAATGAAATCACGCGCCTCTGCATTCTGACCAAATCGATTGTCAGAAGCATAGGCGAGCATCTTGCCATCATTCCTAATCTCGAGGTCTGTGACGAGTCCTGGGAAGTTTCCAAAGGCCGTGTCCAAGCCATTCTTCATCAGGTCCCACGAGAGAATTCCCGTGGTTGCGCGGAATGCCATGAGAAGGTTCAGTCCATTCGAGCTGAAGGCCAACGCTACGGGTGCGGACGACGCAACCTGAATTCGACGTGATACTGTTTGTGTAGAAAGATCGTAGACGAAAGTCTCTTGGCTATTACCACCGATGGTCGTACCAATCTCTGGTCTGCCACCCAGTGCAACGAATCGACCGTCTCGAGATGCCGACACGAGATCTACAACCGGAATGGTTTCTTGACCTATGAAGCCCGTTGGAGTCGTAGACGTGATACCGCCCGTCGTAAGATCGAGTGTGTAGACCGTTGCATCTAGCGTGTAGGCAAGGAGCACACCACTTCCTAAGCTCGCCGCAGACATTGGAGATGGCAATGAGATCGGAGTGAGCGGTGTAAGATTGGGTAGCGAGTACACAAAAATCGACGGCGCAATGGTTGGTGTTACGTAGAGTTTGGTTCCATCTCCGCTGATCGCGAGATCACGCGGAACAAAACTGCTCGGCAACGTAACAGATTGGACGGGTGTTGGCGTACCCGACGTAAATCGGTGCAACATTCCGTTTGCCGTAAGAGCGAGAAAATCGCCGTCGTTGTTGATGTAGGCGAGTCCGCGTACGAAGTCTCTTGGGTCCAAGGGCACGCTATACGAACGTTCATTCACGTATGGAAGCGTATTCCATTCGTAGATGGCGCCAGTGCCATAGGCGAGCAGCAACTTGTTTCCGTCTGGCCTAAAGGCCACATTTGTTGCTGGCGAACTACGATCGCTCGTTACGTCCACCTTGACGCTTGACGTGAAGTTCTGTCGAACGCGAAGTCGAATCGAATCACTGAGCACGGGCGGTACACGCCACTCGAATGTTGTGTCGTTGGTGCGGCCAATCTCTTCGTACGATCTGCCATTGTTATAACTCGCGAACACGGTGAATGAACTACCGCGTACAGCGCCCGTCCAACGGACGAGTACGTTCTGACATGGAGCAAATGCTTCGCCGCCGTTTGGCGATAGAATCTTCATCGTTGGGATACGCGGGAACACAGGAGCATTGGCTTGGACGCGAATGGTTGTACGTCGGTTGCCACCATAGTAGATAGTGAGAACGTCTACGATCGCACCGCCTTGCGTTGGAGTAAAGTCCAGGTAGAAGTTGTATCCAACACTGGCGTAAATGCGACACGGCGGCGGACCCGAGATGAACGGACCGTAGGCATCGCGCCAACGAATGCTGTACATGTTTGAAGAGGCCTTGATCGAGTCTACTTGAATGCGCTCTTCTTGTCCTGTTGATCCTGTTGCGCCAGACGTTCCATAGAGCTTCAGAGCATACGTGTACGTTTGCCCGGTCACTACGTCACCAAAGTCAACGATATTCCGTTCTAGTCGCTTCCCAATGCTGTCTTGAAAGACAATCGAAGCCAATGCCGGGTGATAACAACGACCCTTGATGTTCACGCTGTATCGAGCATTCGAGACTATCACGCTAATCGTCGTATCGTTTGGATCAGCTTGCCCATTCAGCTTCGAATTCCACATCACGCGCTGATACCCATTCGCAGCCGGTGCATCCACTTGAAGAGGTCTACTTACACGATTATTCTCGATAAAGTAGATGTCCGATGTCTTCAGAACAATGAGCGCCACACCATCCAATGCACGCACATAACAAGTACCAGCCCCGCTGGCTTCCACTTGTATGTTCGCACCTTGAATCGGATAGTCATTGCGCAAGAAGGCACTCAATTGTGCAGTTGCCGTACTCTGCGCGCCAACAAGGACGCAAGCAAATAGGCACGCCACAAGAAGGCGCCGCTGAAGGGCGGAAAGGTGGGACGGTTGTACGGGGGTCATTGGAGTTGAGGTCGTGGCTGGGGGCGTTTAGACCGAACCACGCAGCGTTGGG
>JBBRES010000112.1:0-8656 GCA_038202665.1 Kapaibacterium sp. (SeqCode)
GCATCGGTGGCCATTCGGTAGTAGGCGTATTCAATCGCGCCAAATCCCTTCGGATCTTTTGCACCATGATCGCCGTTGCCATTCACTCCGTCGAACTTGATAAGCCAGTATTCATATCCTTTATTGGCTTTGACCTGTCCGCTCCGAACCCGCTTCGTTACTGGGTTCCACGCGATCACGGCCTTGGCGCGTGCACCGCCTGCCGACGTGCCAACGCGAAGTATGTCGAGCAATGCCTCGTGTTTGTCCGTCAATGATGTGTGCAACGCATTACGTTTTGAGAGCACGGACGATGCGAGTTCAACGAGATGTTCTACCTCGAGAGCCGAGGCGTGATTGAGGTCGGGTCCGCGTGCCGGCAAAAACTCCAACGCCCCCATTCCCCGCGTCCCCACATAACACAGTCGCTCCACCACATTCAACGAATTCGCCGGACGTCCCTGTTGTGCAAGCCAAGCATTGATCACATTCGTTCCGAATCGGTCCGGCAATGCATCCGCGAGCATGCCCGGCAGTCCTTTAAAGGTGTCGCGTGAAAGCGATGGAAATGTGTAGATCGCTGTCGACGGCGGCATCATGAGCGGCGCAACGCGAACACCACTTTCGATGAAGTCTGCATCATACTGGAACGACGCCACATCACGTCCGTCCTCAATAGACACGGCGCCTATCGTCACACCCCACAGCTTCACATCTGCAACGGTGGTCATCGCTCGTCTCCCCACTTCCAGGTTGCCGACCTCTGCGTTGGCACCTGCTTCTTTGATGCGCGCTTGCGAACATGGCCGCGCTCACGTAACACCATCATCGGACTTTGCTGTTGGTGAGGGAGGAGGGCGGCAAGGTCTTGCAACATTCCCAACGCCCGCAGCAGACGAATGAAGTTTTCGAGCGTGATCGACCGACCGCTTTCGAGGTTCTCCAGCGTGCGCTTCGAAACACCAGCTCTCGTAGCACACACCTCCTGCGTTAAGCCCAATGCGATACGCCGTTGGGCCAGACTCTCTCCAAGCTCCTTAAGGAAGGCAGCATCACTATATTCTGTTGCTGTATACATATCGCTCTTTCTTGCGAGTTAATGAGCAAATATACGCGTTTCTCGCATTTATTTGTGAATAATATTAACAGTAAGCAAAGTGTGATAACTCGTGCTTTTTTGCGCTTTATACTTTCATCATGCTTCTAATTCGTACTTACACAGGATTTAAACAATGATGTATAAATTCTACAAGCCAGTACACTAGCATGTCTCCTACACCCCTAATTCGGAATGGACTCCGCCATTGGTTTCGATTGTGGGGAACATCGCCTGAACATGAGTTCGCGGGAGCAATCGTACATGCGCCCACAGGAGCACATCGGTCTACTACTTCACTCACAAACAGATCGTGGACACGTGGAGTGCTCTGCTCACCAACGAGTCGCTGCGACCAGATGTTACTCGAAGAATGAATGGGCCCGTTGGATACAAAGAGATAGAGAGGCAACGCATTTCGTATTCTTGACGCTTTAGAATCAATTCACTCTTCCCCTACCACCTTGTCCAAGAAATCCCTTCGCGAGAAACTACAGGCTGTCCCTCCGGACATCCTCGCAGAACTAATCGAGCGCTATGCCAAGAAGAATCCTGCATTGAAGCAAGAGATGTTGCGCCTTCTATCGGATGAAGCCGATATGGCATCCGAAGTGAAGAAGCAGATCAAGAGATTGAGCGCACTTACTCGTAACACTCGCCTGCAATCAAAAGACCTTCACACCGCGTTAGAGAACATGCTAACGTTGATCACAGACATTGGCATTCGCAAACCAGACGATGCGATGATGCTCCTTTGCTCAATGCTTGCCAATACCTCTGTTGTCCTCACCATCTTTGAAGACTCGTCCTTTCGACTCCGCAGCATCTATGAACAGCAGATACCTGAATGTGCCGCCACTCTCATTCCGCGTTGTACGAGTGAGGATCAATTGTTGGCCTCGTTGCAGTCTGCATTGTTAGAAGAATTGCGTCGTACGCGATACCATTTTCTCTTTCAAGTTGGCCAGTACCTATCAGATCGAGTTGTAGCAGCAATCCTCGCCTTCCTTGCCGCCTTGCCAGAGAAGCCGCACCCCATCTATGGTAGTCGTTTGTCAGACCACGACGAAATGCAAAAGGCATTGCTACTATCGATTGGAGACACGGCAGGATTTGAGAGGGTGGCGGGGCGGCATGGACCCATAGAACCACGCGACGTATTGGCACTGGCTCAGATGTTCATCGATCACGAAGAATTCGAAAAGGCAGAGCAGTGGCTCGATACAATCCCCGACGCCACAGGATATGTGCATCCTTCTTCAAATGAATCAATTCGAGACCTTCTCTATATGCGTATTGCTGAGCGTTCCGGGAATGTAGAGAAGGCCATATCGCGACTTCACACGCGCTTTCTCTCTGCACCCTCTCGGGAAGTGCTCGAATCGCTACAGACCATCGCTCCACAACAAACGGTCGACGGTATCCTTGAAGAACTTCTCGCGCAAACTCAAATGTCTGCCTCCCCTTCGGCAAATGCAGTGCGATTTCTCATTCAGCACGGCTTTGCAGAGCAAATGGAGGAGCTCGTGATGCAACATCACTTTGATGAAGATTTCCGATTTGACGATTGGCCACTTGTAGCCGTGGCGTTTATCCACTCAGGCATGCGACTAGCTGCGTCTGTTATCTACCGCATACTTATTGACGACATCCTTACCAATGCCCGCACTACGGCATATCATTATGCGGCAAGCTATTTCAGAACGTTGTCGAGGCTCTCAACGCCAGATCTAGACTGGCGTGGCATCGATGATCACAACGCCTATACTGCAAGACTTTGGAACACGCATAGGTTAAAAACATCGTTCTGGGCTTCGGCCCGCTAGCGTTGTATGGAGTGCACGTGTGGTGCATATAGCAGTAGGCGTCCTTCGTTGTGAATTGTTCGACATCGGGCGGACCGATTGCTGCTTGAATTCAGACTTCACGATCTTTCGGTTTCGCTTCATTCTCGTCCTCCGTTCCCCTTCTGTTAGTGGATGAATGTACACGTACCACTCTGCACCTCAAATGCGAGTTCAGAACGCTGGCTCTTTCTGCGCATATCGTTACAAGAAAGGCCAAGCTGCTGCTTGCACAACAGAACCGTAAAAAGGCTATATTTGGTCCTATGAATTTATGAAGGCACCGTTCATGCGTTATTCGTCCCAGATAAAACCGATCAGCTTTGTAAAAGCCAATGCGGCTGAAGTGTTGGCGCAACTTAACGAGCTTCGCGAGCCTCTCGTTATTACGCAGAACGGCGAAGCGAAAGCAGTTCTCCTTGACGTAGTCTCATATGAGGAGATACAAGAGTCATTGGCTATGCTAAAAATTCTTGCCCTTGGCAACCTTGATGTTGAACGTGGCGACCTTAGGTCTGCGGCAGTAGTCATAGCTCAATTGCGTTCTAAAAAGTCGAGTGCCTGATGTCAGCGTCACGCGTAAGGTTTCAAACACTACTTACAATGGGTGCAGAGCAGGACTTGGAATCGCTCTACGACTACATCACGGAGTCGGACAGCTCAACATCTGCCAATAAGATGCTCAATCGACTTAGTACATCTATTGAAACACTTTCTCGCTTTCCTGAACGTGGCACCGTGCCAAAGGAACTACTGACCCTGGGAATCAAAGAGTATCGGCAGATAACTTGTGGTTTGTATAGGTTAGTCTATCGAACGATAGGCAAACGCGTAATTGTCTACCTCATTGCCGATGGCCGCAGGGATATGCAATCGGTACTTGCGCGCAGGCTTCTTCGTTAGTGACATCTAGCCCGTCGATGACGGGTTTGTTATCGTCTGCAATCACATGTTGCTTACAACTGTTTAATGATGCAACTCAAACCGTTGCGTCGCCTTTCCCCATCCTCACCTTCTTCCATCCAAACGCAGCAATCGGCGCCACTACTACGGCCCAGAGCCATTGCCAGTTCTTACTTACAAACCCACTCACTATCTGTGTAACAGTAACGTTCACGCGGATTTGGTGCTCGTAGGTTTTAATGGAACGTGTGATGTCCTTTCCGTCAATCTTGAGTTTTGTTGACAGAGAAACGTTCAAGAAGTGCTCTCCAGGTTCGGTAGGTGTTACTTGCCAACGCCACTCGGTGTCGTCTGATTCAATGATGCCTTGCTCAGATGGTGTGAGTTCCGTGATCTGAAAACCATCGCCCGACAACGTAGCCGACACTACATTGCCAATCTGCACGGATGCACCTTCCGTTGTGCCGCTTTCCACAATGTCGCGTTTGAGTTCCTCTACTTTTTTCTGCAACGACAGTCGCAACTGAACTCGCTGCACATCATCGAGTTGAATTTCATCCGGAGCGTTAAATGCAATGCTTGCACGCTGTGTTGTGATGCGGAGCATTGGTGCATCTGGCGGTATGGAAGGTTCAGAAGGTGGCAAGGTGGGCTGCGATGCAGCAGTATCTAGCGTGGTCACGGATGCAGGCGAGCGCGATGGCCGGATGGCCGTTGACGTAGGTATGTGCGAGAAGCCCCGCACAGTACCGCTACCAGAACGGGTAGACATGGGACGCACTGGCAGGGCTGGCCTACGCACACTCATAGCAGAGCGCGTCGAGCTTGTATGTTCTTGCATGATTGCAAAAGAGCTGCGAACTGTGTCGCTCACAAGCAGCACTTCATCTTGTGGTGCGCTTGCAGTACCAACTGTCAAGGACGTCTTCTCTTGCTCACTGCAACCGCTCACCAGGAAGGCGGCAATCGCCACTCCGATGAGTATCAAACGAGTGTTCATGGTGCTACTCCGTCTCAACGTGAGATTGTATGAATGCATGCGCTTGCGCTGAAAGTCCGTTACTTCTTGATGGTCGCATTCCGTTGCCCCTCTACATTTCGTCTCGCATTCGTGCTCACAAATAACGGCTATTATCTTGTCAATCCCATTACCTGCTCGAGGGAACGTTTCACCACCGGCCATTCGCTTGCAATGATGCTGTACATCATCGAGTCACGCAGACGTCCGCCGCGCATGATGAAGTGATTGCGAAGAGTTCCCTCGTGTGTTGCCCCAATGCGCTCGATGGCTGCACGCGACGTGGTATTGAGGACGTCGGTGATGAACTCGATGCGGTTCACCTTCCATTGTTCGAATGCATGACGTAACATGAGATACTTTGCTTCGGTGTTGATGTGTGTGCGTTGCGCCGATGTTGCAAGAAACGTAAAACCGATTTCGGCACGACGATGTGCAACGTCAATGCTCATAAACCGCGTACTCCCGACAACCATGTTGCGCTCCATATCTATCGTCGCAAATGCAAGCTCGCGTCCACAACTCGTTGCCTCGGCCACGCGCGCATAGAATGCATCCAGCTCGTTGGGATGCGGCACCATGGTGACAGGTATCTCCCACAGTTGCCCGTCACTGATTGCACTGGCAAGAGCCTCGCGGTGATGTTCGCCAAGTGGTTCAAGTCGGACGCGATGTCCGTGAAGGGTAACTGGCTCTACAATCATGAACTCTTCTCGTCCCAATGAAATTTGTGCAGAACGCGGTGTGCTACTGGAGTAACAATAAGTGCGGCAGAGATCAAGAAGACTAAACCGGAATACAATGCAAAGAAGCCTGAGAAAAGCTTCCCACTGGCTGTCACAGGCATGTTCACCGGACCCATGCCGCCCAACAGCATTGCTGCATTCACAAATCCGTCAATCACCGCCAGACCATCGAAGGCGGCATACCCTGCAATGCCGACGACGAGCGACAGCACGAGTAACCCAAGCGAGATTGAGAAGTGAAGCACCATCCGTCGTGCAAATCTCTGCCTGCTAATCGGCCGATGCGTTTTGGGTTCGAACATGATGAGCTTCAGAAGTGTACGATAAGGTGTCACAACTTACAACGCCAAGTCACGCACCAGAGAAGATTGCGCTACTGCGAATCGTAGGGCGTTTAGAGCATCGATGAGAACCGTCGCAACCTCTGGATTGGCAACCATGTGCTCTTCGGTGCGTGGGAGGCCTACGAGGGGGACGCGCACCGAAGCGTTCTCGACAACAATGGCCGACATTGTCTTGAGCACTTCTTTTACCGCGGAATCTGCGTGATACGAGGTCGGCGATGCATTGAACACAGCTACGTGCTTGTTCGCAAATGGTGCGTAGCCCACGAGCCAATCGAGCATGTTCTTCATGGTTCCCGTCATGCCGTGCGCATATTCTGGACTTGCTATCACCACAGCATCGCATGAAGAGACTAATGCATACAACTGCTGCACGTGCGATGGTATGGTTGATTCATTATCTGGATTAAACAACGGCAGCTCTCCAGCATGCGGATAGATTGTGATTGCGATGTCGGGAGGTGCAAGGCGCGCCGTCGCACGCAGCAAAGCGGCGTTGATAGACGCAGCTCGTAAACTGCCGCATAGTGCAAGAATCATCATGTGTTCTTCTGAAGAAAATCGAGTGCCATGCGGTAAGGTCGGTGCCATGCTAGTGTTGGCGAGTCTGCAAGTGTGTGCCAGCGAAAGTCGAACACCTGTCCCTTATCATCGTTCGTAACGTGGCGCCATGTCTCAGGCAGTGTGTGCGGCACGTGTATTTCGAAGAACTCCCATATATGCTCGTTCACATCGGAGTACCATGTTCCTATACTACGGTGAACTCGAGCCGATGTGATACCGGACTCTTCCGCCAACTCCCGCAAGGCCGCATCAGCACTTGATTCGCCGGACTCGATGGTACCCTTTACGAATTGAATTCCCTTGCTCGGATGTAGGAACACCAATACCTCTTTGCCGTGTTCACCTTCGCGCATCACGATTGCACAAGCCTTTGTCGCAGCCTCTCCTTTCCACCGTGCTGCCTTCGCCTCTATCCCTTGAATGCACTCCGTTTTACCCTCCGTGTATTGCTCTCGATCGTGTGGGTATAGGGTGGCAAGGCGGAGTTTGACTGCCTCGTACTCGAGTGCGTACTGGCGATGCGTGCGAAGGAAGTCACAAAAGTTCAGATGACGTGCAATCTCTGGCGAGTGCGATGCAAAGGCATGAACGTGATGCGTGCGATTGCCATCGGCATTGTCTTTGCGATAATAGCGTCTGCCACGGATACCGAATTCACCCATCACTTCGTAGCCAAGTGCGCGCATCGCATCATCGCACGTGTCAAGTTCCTCGATACTGCGCGCAGAGAGAAGGATGTCTACGATGGGCTTGGCACAAATGTCCGGCACTGAAGTACTACCCATGTGCTGCACATCAACAACTACATCGAGGAGCGCTGCACGAATGCGACGCTCTTCTTCTGCGAAGAGTTGCGCCCACTGCGGGCTATGCGGGACAAGAAGAACGTGTTCCATAATCAGACTCGTATGACGGAGGGGCGCAAACTATCAAAGCAGACCCACAATCATGAATATCACAGAACGCTTGTACATATCACGTTCACTTTTTCGTGGTGGCCGACATGCGTGCGGCCGCTGATTGGAGTCCGCCCGTTGCCTGCACAACGTTACCCGCAGCGCTCAATCCGAACGATGGCATGTTCACGTAGATGTTCTCATACGTGCCGGCGTTCACGTGATAGGTTTCGTGCCAAACGCCAACGCTACCATCCGACCCTACCGCCTTGTTAAAGGCTTGCCAAGCGGGAAGATGTTGGTTGTCTTTGCTTTTGGCATAGGCGAGCAGCTGTTCCATGGAGCGCCAATACTGCACCATAATCACGGTGCGACCGAACCATGACTCTGCATGCACAAGACCCAACTCTGGCTGCTGCATGAGTTCCTTGATCATGCGCGGCATCGCAGAGGCAACTGGCCACCACTTGTGAATGTGGGTGAACTTGTTCACTCGCATTCCAATCAGGAAGACAACAAAGTCACCTTCCAGCGTTGCAGTCCGCCGTCCGTGGTGTATCATGATAGGTCCTCGTGCATAGTGTGACCATCAAATATGTGACACAATCGCCTCGTAGCGATTTTTCTGGCAATCTCAATTACAGATCCTGCTTCTATGTTTTGCACCGTCCAAATCTTCGCATCCATCATTGTACGTGGCGCCCTGGCCCTTGCCACCTTTTCAACCACGTATGAAAGGAACCAATGAAATCCATTGTTCTTCGCTACGGCCTACTCACGGCGGGAACCCTCCTTGGATCGGGATATCTGTTCGGTCTGCTGGCTGGCGATCACGACAACTACGACAGGATGATGATTGCGGGCTTCACCTCGATGTTCCTGGCCTTCATCATGGTCTACCTTCGCATGCGCGCCACAAGACTCCAGCAACCCACCAAGCAGATTGCCTTTCGACAGGCACCATTCGTAGGTATCATGATCTCGCTTTTTGCCACGGCTGCCTGGATTATCAGCTGGGAGATCACGATGGCCACGACGATGCTGGACTTCATTAAAAAGTACACAGCGCACGAAATCTCCGAACTCCGCTCTCGGGGCGCCAGCCCTGAAGCGATCCTTGTGGCTACAAATGCAGCAAGAGAGACGGTGGCGAACTATGCAAACCCGCTCTACCGCGTGGCCATGACCGCCAACGAAATCCTTCCCGGCAGCTGCCGGGAGGCCTCCCGGCAGCTGCCGGGAAGGATTTCGTTGGCGGTCATGGCC
>JBBRES010000113.1:0-8647 GCA_038202665.1 Kapaibacterium sp. (SeqCode)
AAGAAGATACGCTTGGGATTGGCAATGTGCTCATTGCCGAATACCATGATTACGACAATGATGGTCTTGATGATGTATTGTATGAAGAGCGCGGCCACGCAAACGTCCGGCACGTCGTACTCTTCGGTGATAGCACTTCACCATTGCAACAGAAGACATGGTTGCGTATCCGCACGGAATACAACATCGATCTTGAGCATGTAGTGGTGAAAACATTTGGCCGCGACCTGCGCGTGGTGAGTTATGGCTGGAACGACAACGTCATGCGAGGGGTAATGGGGTTGTATGGAATCTCGCTCGATTCACTGTCGTCACGCCCCGACACGGTGGACCTGCAGCCCATCCAGACGTATAGCTTTTACATAAAACCTATCTATGATGACTCGCTCGAAGCGTGGAATCTTTTACAAGGCGGTCACTTTCACGTTTACTCAGATACAGCTTGGTACTTTGGTTTACCCAATCTTAAAGGTGGAGAAATGACAAGGGTGACTTCAACAGGAATGACCGTTGTCACTGTTGATTCCACAATGTTTCGAAGTCTAAGTAGCGATCTGTGGCCAGACGGGTATTGGGGCACCCATTCCTGGGCTGGACATTCGAGAAGCTATGTGCCTATTGACGACACATCCCTTGTACAGTCATTCTATGACTATCCTGACACGAACCTTCGATACTACCGCCTCTCAAGAGTTGTCGTCAAGGATAGTGGTAAACTTCACCTCGTGATGTCAGACAGCATTACATGGCGAAGTGCTCAAAAGTGTAGTGGGCTAAACGAAGCAGCGATTATTCCAGACATTGACGGGGACGGCGCGAGTGAGATTCTCATCAATCGCCTGGTATCGGAGTCCTCAGACTCCTGCATCAACTACTTCGAGATCTACTTGAGTACGGGCAAAATTCTGTCCGCCTACACTGAGCCGCAGCGCATTGAGCTCCCGCAAGTTACGCGCACACAAGGCGGGTGGCTGGTCCCGCGCAGTCTGTGTGCGCAGGCTCCTGATCATGTCCCAGCCTATGCCATCAATGGCAGCCTTATCGGCATCCTGACCTCATCTGGCTATGATTCGGAGAACTACTTCATTGCCGATCCACCGAACGCAATCACCGGTGTGGTGCTGACCGTGTTCGGGACTTGCTCACTCAGACTGCAATGATGCTTTAACACCAAGTTTGAGTATAGTTTCATGGGAATTGCATTGAAGAATTCATTCGTAGTAACGATGTTGTTGTGTGCCGTCATTCTATGCGATGCTCAACAAGCCGAGGAAACATCTGTGCTTTCTTCGTCAGAGAACGGCGGTGCACATCTTCGCTCCGTAGCCCTGTTCAATCGCAGCCGCGCCTTTGATTTTGGCTGGAACTGGGGAAGCTTCTACAAGAAAGCCGCCAATGTACTTGTGCACACAACACTTGTGGATGAAAAGTTTGGTGGGACTACACTTGCTAATGACGTAAGCACACTCCAGCGTGCCCCGGACAATTGCAGGTTCATCGTCGCCGATCATGATAAGAAGCTTCTCTTCGGTTACGGTTGTGGGTTCATGACTCGCTGTGACGCCGAGATAGTCGTGGATTCACACGACAGACCAATCATCGAATCAGGAACACGAAATACTGGTGCCGTCCACGGCTTTCGCACGGTCTTCGGTGAGAAGATCTCTCACTACCGCCGTCTTCGACACACCGATGACTTGCCAGCCGTCGTATTCACGGACAACACCAATTCTGATGTGCTCGGTGCGTTTGATGTTTCTGACAACAAAGCGAATGATCGCTCCGATGCCACTCGTACAAACGACATGCTTTTTGTAGCGATTAAAGTCCGCGCAACTGAATCGGTAGTCGTTGACGAAGCGCACCCGGCAGACGACGCCGTTCTTCGGGTTAGAATTGAACGAAGGAAGATCTCACACCCGGTTGATAAGGCTCAAGATCCATCAATCATCCCTCTTCACTTCTCCTTTATCCCATCAATCTCTAAGCCGATAGGACAGTCATTGCCTTCAGTAGGTCAGTCGGAGCTACCCAAGTTCCTCGGCAATACTGACTTCGACGCACAGATGACTGCACTTCAGGATGTGCCGCTGAATGAAGCTGTCTCCACGACAACGCTTTCTTCACGCGAACGGGTGTGGCCGTGGTATACTGACACTCGCTTCAATGATCCGTCCGCTGATGAGATCGTCATCACGCGCGCTATGCTACAAAGCACGCAAGAGGAATGGACGGTCTTTGATGGATTGGTCGTCTTTTGGCCTCCAACTTCGAATGGAGATCGAGACTTAGGAAGTGCTGGTTTGAATCAGAATGCCAGCGTTGATAAAGACGGTAATGTTAATGGATACGGAAATTCAAAGGGTAACCCCTCTCTTCGGCCGTTCAACCGCGATCCATCGGACGATGCTGTTCGGGCGAAACACGTCACTGACCTCAACATTGTTGTCACGTATGAGTCTTCCGCAGGTGTTGACGTCGACGTAGACTACTTCTCCTTCTCATCTCCCAACAGTCGCGCGTTAATGAGAGATCAGTATCGTGCACCAATTGCAAGTCTTATCGAGACGACCATTGGCGCCTTTGATGATGCAATCGACGATCCTTCGGTCGTTGGACGTGGACATAAGATCCTCGGCCTGCGCGGCCCAGAAGAACTAGGAGAGATGGTATGGTATGCCGACAGGTACCTAAACATCCTCACAGGTGGGCTCATCATCTCGGAGCAACCGGTGATCCCCGCCGATCGGTACCGTCACATCACATGGCCCTCAGAGAAGATCGTGAACCTACTAGATCCAACCTCTGAAGTAACTCGCTTCTTATGGAATGAAGGACTCACGGGAAGAGTAGGCAACTTCACACCTGCACCGTATCTACGCGGCGGTGCATCACACCCATGGGATGCAATTCCTCAAACGTGGGGATTGAAGTACGGCTTTGCCAGTGCGCGGTTCTGGGATTCACAACAGTCAAGTTCAGGCTTCAAGTTTCGCGAACCGTGCTGGGAGAACTTCGATGCAACCACTCGCAGGCAACAAGCAAGTGCCTATGAAATCGGTTTCGACGATAATGTGGTTGCGTGGGTTGATGGTTTGCCAACCATGGTCCATCCACGCAGTTTTCTCGAACAGATACGGGGCCAGAAGCCATGGTGGGATATGAATCCGCTTCGTTTTGCGCGCCATTTAGATGCAGTTGATACAGACCATCCGCTCGTGATCCAATCTGCCAGATCGGATATGCCAACGCTCCTAATGCACGAGCGTGTGCTCTACGACAACACAATGCCGTCGTACAATCAATCGTATCTGTTCGATGGTACGCCGTGGTTGAATCAGGTATGGACGTATGCAGAATGGATCATTGAGCCTCGTGGTGGAGCGTCATCCTCACCGACTGTCGGCCGCGTCCTATCGTCGTTCGGAGGTGAAGGTAGACCATCGACAGGTGAGGAGCTGCGCCGTAGCCTGATCTCGGGAACGATATATGGTTCAGCAGGCGTTGCCTTGTTTTGTGCCGGGACGCCAGGGCGCTCTGCAGTCAATGAGAAGACAAGTTCTTTCGTCAGCCTGACGAATGCGCTTATGTCACCAGAACTCAATGTCGACGCAGCGGAGCTCCGCTCGAAGTTTCTTGGTACTGACTTCGGGGCGGATTTTGCGGAGCCATTTACTGGCTACCAGTTCAAAAATTCTGCAGGACAACTCATGCAAACGTGGGCCAGAATTCCGAAGTTGGTGCGATTGGACGGTCAGCCCATTGATGTCTACGTCCTGGACGACCTGCTTTTCGACGGAGTCACGTGGTCCGGACACGATGCTACTACTGCATCACGATTCTATATCGGCTTGCGCTCTACCCGTATGGAACTCCTTCGCTTTACAGACCTTTTGGAGCGCACTGTGCCCTCGATGGGGCCCCTAACTGAGGGCGGTGATCTCCCTACATGGCGAGAAGTACTTCCGCAACTCAGACTTGTCTCATTTTGGAATCGTGGGTACGAGACGCGTACGGCCTCGAAAGAAAGTGCCACAACCACTATCGAGGATCTCGTTGATGTCTCACGTCTTCGAACTCGGCAGCCCCAAAGAGGTGCGATGAATGGTCGGGCAGACTATGAATCTACAGATTCGATTTTCGTCGACGTGACGTACCTTCAACGCGAAGACAAGAGCGTAGACGAGGAGTATTGGCTGGGAGTTCTGAACCGACGAACCTCACCCATGATTCCGACGGAACACGCCGCAGCGCGTCCCGCCATATGCCCTGAATGCAACGTTACATTCATTAGTAGTGAAGAACACTTCGACGAACAAGGCAAACAAAATCCTGCCTGGGGGATGTACGAGCAAGATGGCGCTCGTATGATCGCGGTGCCAATGAAGTTCCAAAGTAGTGACGGTAAGTCCAAACTACTTCGTGTCACAGAAATGGGAAATAGCACGACAGCAGTGGCCTCGGACTATAGGGATGAGGTACGTCGTATTGATACCATCATCGATGCATCTGGTGTTCTTGAACTTCCCTATTTGCCAGGAGAAGGTAAGCTCTTTCTGATTCGACCTGTGAATGCCAGCGCAATTGCAACAACGGGTTTTCTCGCGTTCAATTCGCAGACCAAACTCATTGTAACGCCGATGACGGACGCTTTAGGTACTGTACTCACGAACGATGAGCACGTTCGCTATCACATGGTCACCATGCGACAAAACGACGAACCTGGGCAACCTTGGCGCGTGTACTATCGGCGCAGCCATGCAGTTGCCAAAGACGCCGTTACGGATGTTGGCGGACTAACGTGGGAACTGTTTGAGATTACGTTAGGCGCACAATTCCGAACGTTCCAAGCTCCGTTGTTACCGAACGCATCGACCATGATCAATAACGCCGATGGGGTGCAAGGACCGCTCTTCCGCTACGGTCAAGACGGAATTGCTCGGCACGGTAATGCCTTTGTATTGAATGCAGCCTTTCCCACGATCACAGCTGTGACGTACTTGGAAGGCCCACTTAAAAAGCAACGACTCGTTGTGTCGTGGGGCCAGTCAGTGGCCTCGATTGATGCGCAAATCAACGATCTGTTGCTTGTCGAGACGATGATCGAAGATCGTGCTCCTCTCACTAGTACCGTTCCCGCCGCACAAGTGCTGGTAGCCGTGCAGCCGGCTCCATGGAGTATAGATGACCTTGCGGCTTGGGTCACTCCAAGTAACGGTGCATGTTACAAAACTGCCACGCCCACGCAAGTGATCCCCGCATCAATCATGACAGCCTGGAGTACGCCTCCACAGAACGGAGTTGGAGAACCGATCCGAGCAATCGCGAAGCCATGCACGGCTACGTTTGCTGCGTTAGTGGACTTCCTGCCAATACCACTTTCGCTAAATGGAAAGATGGCTAAGTATCCAACGGTGACGCCACAATCACCCTCGTCAACGGTCTATGATTGGCCAACTTCTTCACTCACCTGGCAAGAACAGGCCAAAGAGGGAGAGAATGCAGAAGGATGGCATATCATGTATACACTTCTCCAACGAGCACCAAACCCACAGCAGATTCTCACCACACGAAATCTTTTGCCCGCCTTCCAAACACAGTACTACGATCAAGGCTACGTCAACCTCGTTGCACCTACCTTGTTTCAGAATGGATCGGTTGCTCGGCTATCGGACAACTTTGCAGGGGACGCGCGCGAGTTGAATTTCCTTCCGTCATCGGTCCTTTGCTCGGGCCCGTCTTCTGCACAGATCCAGTATTTCAATGAGCCGGCGACGACCAATGATGTTACACGGGATTTTCTTTTTGAAGAAGTGGCGTGGCAAGAACGTTTGCCATGGGAGACGAAGTATCGCGTACGGCGAAAGTTCTTTTTGCACGAGCGGCCACCTGCGGCACCAAGTGGTTCCCAACGCATTCGATATTGGTGGACGGGAACGACGTATTCGCAGCAGGCTTCGGTGATCACGCCAACTGTAACAAGCGGTAGTCAAGTTCTTGCCGAACAGCAATTCACATTGAGCGCGGGCAGTATGCCGTTGCCGGAGTACTTCGATCCTTCTTTCAATCGGATGACTGTCCGTGGCAACGTTAGTGATACGTCCATCGTTGAGGCCCACTCGATTGTGCCTGCATTTGCTCTGACTAACATAGACGACGCAACATTTGCGTGGCGTACACTCGGGCAACCCGCCATCAATCAAGTGAATTTGCACCACGTGCCTGTTCCTCGACATGCGACTGCTTTTGTTCCTGCAGACGCAACTCTTCAGGATGAATCTGGATCGTGGACGCAACTGTCAAAAGTATCAGCGTTGTTAGCGCCCTCGACGAAACAGTTACGTCGTTTGCAGCAATCATCATTGCTCGAGCAAGGCCCGCCTTCTATACGGTCGAGCGCAGAATCCTTTCTCCGAACGACTTCAGATATTCAAGTCATCAAGCGACCGTTTGTAGGGTTCTCCTCCGATTACGGAGAAGTGTCGATGTCATTTCGAATGTCCGATGGAACAATCCTGACGTGGATGAAACGAGTGCGACCCAATACGACCTCTGAGGGCTTGCACCCGGTCTTTGATGCCATGTATACTCCAATCCGTGAGTTGGTCACTGAGGCGTTCACTGTGGACGAGATTGACAGAATAGAGTTTGACGTGGAGGGTTTTCTTCGAAATGGCGTGAGTGTTATGCTTGATCATATCAACATCGCCGATTCTTCTGTATTCGACTCTGTTGCAATTGATGTTCCTGCCTCACCTGCAACACATTTACATATTAGTCGCGCCACTAGTCAGCTTCTGCTGGCAGGAGGAACGGCTCAGGAGTACTATCGATTGCGTGCCACGTACTTTGAGCCTTCTGTTGTTTTAAACGATGTTGTTATTGAACCACTTAGACCGTTGGAGCGGTCAATTGTAAACGTGCCATTGCAGATGGTAGATCTTCAAACCATGCGTCGCCACACCTCGGAAGCTGTTACTACTCTCATTGCTTCACCGAACCCCTCGTCTTCCAAACTTTCGGTATGTATTGTTCCGCCGAATGTCGGTTCGGCGATGCGCCCTATCCAAGGACGATATGAGATTGAACTATCGTCTCTTATTGGTGAGGTTGTGGCCTATCTCCATCTTAGCAGAGAACAAGGCTCAAGTCTTTCAGGAGTGATTGGTGTTGACGCTTTACCAGCGGGCACATATGTGTTGCGGGCACGGACTGGCGGTTCGTCTGTTGCTTCTACCATCATCCAGATTTGCCATTAGTTCGTCGGACCGTTGTTAGGCGTTATAGGTTGTGTTGGTTTTACTCGTTCTCTTCCTTATATTTGGACTAAGTCCAAATAAGGAGAAGCGAAATGATGTCACGTTTTCAGCAGTTCACGATCGTTGGGGTCGCCTTGGCGGCCTGTCTCGGCATTGTGGGGTGTGGTGACGATGGGGGGACCGGACCAACGACGTCCACTACCCTTGATACCACTGGCTACACCTCGGCGGCCCTCTCGCAACGGACCACGGTGTCGATGCTCGACGCCCATATCGCCACGATCAAAACGGCGAATACGCTCGGCACCCCACTGACTGCAACACAGTTGCAGGCAAACTGGAGTGCTTCAACGGTACTGCAACAACGAACAGTGCCACCGTTTGTCCCGTTTGTTGATTCGCTGCACGTAGTCCTCCTCTTCATCGCGGGCAAAACCTTCGACCCTTCCACCCTGCCAAATGGAACTGGCGGTGTGTATTTCGATGTGTTGCTCGATAAGTACGGACTCGAGCCCGCAGAGGTGATTGCGAAGTCGCTGCAAGTAGCGGCGCTCTACAATGGAGCACGGGCTGATGCAGGGATCAACACCGCCGAGACACGCACACGTTTGCAGCACATCCTTGCATCGTTAGGCGGACATCCCATGTTTGCCAACACCGACGATACGTCGAATACTTTTCGTGACAAAGGTCTGATGAAGTATATCGCCCGTCGCGACAAGGCCGATGGCGCTGGTGTGTACGCACGCATCAAGTCTGCACTGATGCGCCTTCAAGAGATAGGGAAGGGTGGCGAGGCAACACGAACAGACAGCATCACGGCAGAAAAGAAATGGCGCGCGGCTGTCGAAGAAGGCATTGCGCGCACGGCAATCGGCTACTTCCTAGAGACAATCGAAGAAATGAACAAGGCCACGGATGATGAAGGTCGGGCCGATGCAATGCATGACTATTCGGAAGCGATTGGCTTCATGTATGGCCTTCGAGCCCTGCACCCGTCAGAACGGTTGATCACCACAGCACAGATTGATGAGATCTGCAGCCTGGCGCTTGCACCCTGGGGCGGAACGCCTACGTGCTACGAATTCCTACGCGATCCGTCGACGCTTACCAAGCTAGATGCTAGTACTGGTGCGGTGTCCAAGCTGGCGTCGGTCTATGGACTGTCGTCCACCGAGGTGAGTGATTGCAAGGTGAATTGGGTTGCCCAGCAAGGCCGAAAATGAATTATGAATTTCTGCCGGGAGGCTGCCGGGAGGCTGCCGGGAGGCTGCCGGGAAGGATATTGAACGATGAAACATGTGGTTTTTGTGTTGGTGATGTTATGTGTTGTTGCCTGCAACGACACAGGCACGCAGAGTCCTGGCGATACGTTTGACCGACGGGCC
>JBBRES010000114.1:0-8603 GCA_038202665.1 Kapaibacterium sp. (SeqCode)
TCACCTCGATCGACGGATTCTACACGGTAACAGACTCGTTCATTGATCCTCGTAGAAACGAAATCACGAATGTGCTCTTCGTGGAAGTGCCGCAATACGACAGTGTACGGATTTTGAGGAGTGTCAAAGAGATTACGTTGGAGCATCTGGCAGATACGGCCATGAAAAGTGAACGCGATCGACTACTGCTGTTCCACTTCTACGTGTCGTCAGATACGGGCGCACTTTCCCGTGAGATGCTCGAAGAGCTCACGTACACACATCCAGAAATCAGAGACCCCAAATCAGTGCTGCGCCTGATCAGAGGTGGGTTCATCGTAAAGGTGCACTACCCGGCTACGAAGGTCGAGCCATCCGATATCGTGATGTTCCGCTCGCAATTCTACCTGACGCAACCTGGGGTGAAGGCAAAAGACCTGAAGTAAGATCAGCGTCGGAATTGTTCGTTCTTCCATTGCGCAAACAAATGCTTCACTTTGTTTCGCTGATACTTTCCTGTAGATGTCACGGGAAGCGCGTCGGTAAAGAGCACAACCTTTGGTGACTTGTGAAACGGTAGATGCTCTTTGCAGTATCGAAGAATGTCTTCTTCACTCACGCGCTCATCGCGTCGTATGACGAGTGCCCCAACCTCTTCGCCATACATGGAATTCTCGAAGCCCACACAAATTCCTGCGCGTACGCCGGGAGCTCTACAGATTATCTCGTCGATTTCCAACGGAGCAAGGTTCACGCCACCTCGAATGATTAATTCTTTGAGTCGACCTGTGATGAAGAAGTACGGCCTGCCAGCATCATCTTCCACATAAAACCCTTCGTCTCCCGAGCGGAACCAGCCGTGTGTAAATGCGTCTGCGTTCGCCTTCTCGTTTGCGTAATACTCCTTCATCACGTTGGCTCCACGAATCACGATCTCGCCGCGCTCGTTTGGACCAAGCACCTTGCCCTGTTCATCATGAATGGCCATTTCGTTCGAGGGAATTGGTACACCAATGGTTGGAAATCCAAAGTCCTGCATCCAATGGCGATGCTCTTCCTTGGCAAGGTCCGTTGGAATGAAGCACGAGTAGCACGTGGTTTCCGAGAGTCCATAGCCATGCATGATCGGTATCTCGTACCGGCGCTCGAATGCATCTGCAAGCTCGCACGTGAGAGGGCCAGCGCCACAAATGATGTGACGGAATCCGGCCTTCTGAACGCCGAGATCTTGTGCATCTGCATCAAGTAAGAATGCCAGCAACGTCGGCACGACGCTCACAACGTGAACGCCCTCGCTACGAATCGTAGGAAAAAATGTATCGGTTTGAAACTTCCGCAGCAGAACAACACTGGCTCCCGCAAGAAACGGCGTCACGTGCGTGACGATCGTGCCGTTCACGTGATGGACAGGCAAGACGCACAGCATGCGCTGGTCTGCCGTGATTCCGTGCCATGCGGCAATATCTAGGCCATCGGCAAAGAGATTCCGTTGTATGAGGACGACGCCCTTTGGATTGCCCGTAGTGCCGCTCGTGTACACGATCAAACACTCGTCTTCGAGCATGTTTGCTGTGAGGGGTGGTAATGGATGCGGGGCAAGTGATGCAAGGCGGGAAGGGTAGGTAGGCGCAATCGTCTCGGAGTCTTGTTCGATGATCACTGGTGTGTGCGAAACATGAAGTTGGCCACGGAGTTCATGCACACGATTGATGTAGGCGGTTCTGCACATCACTACTGTTGCACCTGAATTCTCGAGGATGTAGAGAAGTCGGTCGTCGTCCTCCGACATATTCAATGGCACAGCACATGCACCAAGCATCCAGCAAGCGAAATACGCGATGATGGTGTCTGGATGATTGTGACCTGCAATAGCCACACGGCTGCCGTTGCGTATGCCGTGCTCAGCAAGGAGGGTTGCGGTTTGTTGTGCTTCGTGAACAAACTGTCCGTAGGTTTGTTCAGTTCGCACGCGATTCTCGTCGTAATAGACGAGAAAGACGGCATCCGCAGCATGTGCGGCGTGGTGCGCCATTACGGCGCCGATCGAGGCGAAGGTGTAGTCGTGTTGTGTCATAGCGTTGCAAATGTAACCGTTCTCGCTCCTCATTGTTTGTGGTAGATAATGAATCAGACCAGCGTGCTATTAGGGATCTCTATGAAACACCTCTTCTTCCTCCTGTTATGTTCGATCGTAACGGTGTGTGTAGTGCAAGCTGCCGACACTCGTGGCGCGTCCACAATAGTAGAGGGAAAGAAGTTCGTTCTTGGCTTTCCGAACTACATCACGGGAACGAACGATAAAGACACGAATTGGTCGATCCAGCTCTGTGTGCGGTCTCACTATAACGGAGTCGTCAACATTTATTCGTCGGGGGGCGACGTTGGTGTGCCAATGGACAGGACGTTTGCACTCGTTGCGGATTCGATAGTAACGATGTTGATCCCTCGCACATTTGTTGAATCTGTTGTTGGCGAACCCGATTCGCGCGGTATTGTCGTGTCGGCAGATGTGCCAGTGACCGTTACGTCGTACCAGCGCACACCGTCGACCCTCGAATCCATTCAACACGTTCCAGTCCGTTCGTGGGGCACCGACTACGTTACAGCAAGTATCTACCAAGACCAGTTCGGCACTACACCGAGGTTCGTGAATTCAAGCGGGGTGATCGTGATCATAGCCGCCGAAGACAACACGGTCGTACGCATCACTCCCACCTATGCATTACGAGCAGGTATCACGTCACCATCAATTCCCGCCAATACCACTGGTACGATCACACTTGATAAGAATCAGACGGTGATGATGTTAGGACAGGAAAGCACCACCCTTACAAGAGACTGGCGTTCTGACATCACGGGTACGCGAATTCAAAGTACAAAGCCAGTAGGCGTTGTTACTGGCCATCAACGTGGCGCACTTTTGCGATATCCAAGTACATGGTCTCCTACGGCAGGTAGAACGTTTGATGGATACAAGATCCGCAACCTCTTGTGCGAGGCAATGATCCCAACGGTGCTTGCAGGGACAGCGTTCGCTGTTGCGCCTATTCGAACAGATCCGGATCGGCTGCCGAATAATGCTCGACCAAGCCTTTCTGCAGATGATGAACACGGAGACGTGCTACAATTCATTGCCACTCAAGACACAACAACGATCTCTGTTCGAAACGCGGACGGAACTCTCCGCCTCCTTGCCACCATACATGCGCGTGGCTCGTATCGTATCGACAGAGTGGATAGCGCGGCGGAATATGTATGCTCGCGTCCAACACACTGTGTGCAGTATGGCAAGGCGTATGCAAGTTCTGTCAACGACTCCCGGGGTTTTGATGCCAGCACATCCATGATGCAAATCGTTCCTCCTGTATCGCGGTGGATCGATCGATGTGTTCTCGTCACGGCCGATGTTAATGTTGATCAGTTTGTAACGTTGATCTGCAGGGCCGATCAGGCTTCGCAGATATTTGTTGACGGTAGCAACGTAGCAACGCGCTGGCCTTCTTCGAGCACGCTCATTGCTGGCACTCCCTTTGTTGCCTTCCGCACGTCGATTCCGGTGGACACATCCCATGTGTATCGGTTTACGTCATCGTCTGAGTCTGCGCGGTTCATGCTGTGGAACTACGGCTCGCGCGTTTCGCACGAAACGGTGCCCGGTGCGTTCGGGTCGCCGATGCCCATGGACATGACGTTGCCATGCTCTGACACAATTGTCGTAGATCAGTTCGGTCGTGCGAAGTGCGGTCAGTACGAATTGCGTGCCTCCCTCAAGAATCCGCAGGCCTGTGGCGGTTTGTACGACATGTTCTTGACGGAACGCAACAACATGGAATTGATCGTTCAGGATCAGCTAAACAAGGGATACCTCTACGCGACACTTGAAGCAATGGATTTGCGTTTTCCTGCATCCGCAACGGTTCTCGTTCGTGCAGTGAACGGAACGTGGTTGAAACGGACGTTCAACTATCAGCCCGACATGTGGTCGGTTGACAGCACAACGCTAAACTTCGGATTGATGAATGCAGCGGAGAAGCGCTGCAAGATGTTGCACATCGCCAATCCAAGTGCAGACTCAACGTTGTTCCTGACAAACATGCGCATGCAGAATCCGAATTCGATCTTCACCGTTGATCGCGATCGACTCACGCTCAAACCGGGTGAGTCGATGGACGTTCAGATCTGCTGTTCTATGAGGGCATTCACGCTCATAAGCGACACACTCGTTGCTGAAACGAACTGTCATGAGATGTCATTTGCCACCGTGGTCGTAGACTATCAACAGCCCAAGATTCAAGTGCGAGACATACAGTTCGACAGTGTGTTGATTGCTGATTCTGCATCGCGCATTCTTACGATTCGCAACATTGGCACGACGTCGTTTGTATGGACCGGGTATGACAGCCTCGCACTTGCATCATATCGCAACAAAGCTGGCGCGTACTTCTGGATACAGAATCTACTAGGGACAGACACTTTGCAGCCTGGTGATTCTGCGCAATGCACCGTCTGGTACAGTCCGCGTGGAGAACGCAAGGTTCACTGCGCGGATATGCTCCTCAAAACCATCCCTCGCAGCATTCGCAATAGTGTGCGATTGTGCGGATATGGCTACCAGATTTCTACAGGCGTGGCGGCCGATCAAACTCGCGTTGTTTCAGAGCTCTCAATCTCATCTCCAGCACCACAACCAGTGCGACTCGGTGAGCTCTGCACGGTTCAACTGCGAGGGCGGGAGGGCAGCGAGGTGTCGCTCGCGCTCGTTGATGCATGTGGTCGTACGGTCTCGCTTGGATCGGTGATTCTTGATGGCACAGTTCGAACAGTCGATGTTCACCTTGCCTCCTTCATCGCAGTTCCAGGTGCATATAGCATCATAGCGTCCGATGGACTATCTTGTTCACGAACCACCATTCTTTCCATTCCGTAGAGTACAGGCGACCATGCGACTCCGATCGATATCGATCTCTTTGTTCTTGACTTTTATCTGCATGTCTCATGGTCTTGCACAAGCGCCAAATCAGGGTTTGCAGATCGATGCGACGTGCGACGGTGCTATCATTCGTGTTGTTGATCCAACCATCCATGCAAAGGGAATAACACTTCTGAGTGGTACAAACTTGATAACAGGTTCGCCAGAAGAGCCCTTCGGCGCTATGAACGGAGAGTTCTACGTGCGCGCTCGCGATCGCAAACGTGTTGCTCGCGGCACCGTTCGAATTGAAAATGCCAATGGGGCTGCCATTGAACGGTCGTTCTCTATTGCTCCCGAGCTGATTGGAGTTCCACCCGTGATTGAGCTCGGAGATGTTGTTGCAGGCGAACGCACAACATTTACGATCAGAGTGGATACGCCGGATAGCGCTCGTGTGACAAAACTTGCATGGTATGCATCGACGAATGCTTCGATGCACTTTGAGCCGTTGAGTGTGGATCTTCAGCCAGGTACGGCCATCTTCTGTTCGGTGGCCTTCATTCCACGCGCTGGCGCATCGGTCGACACGGCCAGTGTGCGCACCTGGTGCGGTACGATTCGGCAGTTTCATGTGATCTATTCTGGCAATGCGACGTCTGCCGATCATGGTATCACGATGACGATGGCGCCTCATCCCGCCCACATCGGAGCATCGGTGGAAGTGAGTTTGTCTGCAGACATGGTTGGTGCCTACCATATAGACCTTCTGGATCTCGAAGGTCGACGCATGGCAGCATCGACGGAAGGAAACCTTGCAACACCTTCCCGCACAATTCGGTACACCATCCCAACAGCACTTACAGGTCCGGGAACATACATGCTTCGGGTCTCAAACGGTGGACACGTGTATTCGCACACCTTTGTTTGTACCTACTGATGATCGACCTTCGAAGTGATACGTTCACGACACCAGACGACGGGATGCGCGAGGCAATGGCACGAGCTCCAGTAGGAGATGATGTGTACGGAGAAGACCCTTCCTTGAACGCATTGCAAGACCGAATGGCGGACATGTTTGGAATGGAAGCAGCACTCTTTGTACCAAGCGGGACGATGGGAAATCAGATTTCGATTGCACTTCACGCGAGCACCGGAGATGAAGTGATCGCTGATGCAGATGCGCACATATTCCACTATGAAAACGCTGCAACTGCGGTAATTGCTCGTTCGCAGATCCATGGTGTGAAAAGTGAGAGTGGCGCCATCGCTATCGATGACGTACGTGCCGCAATCCGTCCGTCTGCCTATTATTATCCTCGAACGGCTTTGATTGCCGTCGAGAATAGCCACAACCGCCATGGCGGCACCGTGATTCCACTCGAACACGTTTCCCAGCTCTCTGCGCTGGCACAGGAACATGGAATCGCATTGCACTGCGATGGCGCACGGATATGGAATGCGTGTGCAGCATTGGGATGCACGCCACAACAGGCCGCGCAGTACTTCGATACTCTCAGCGTTTGTATGTCCAAGGGTGCAGGCGCTCCTGTAGGCTCGCTAATCCTCTCTACGCGCACGCGTATCGAGCAAGCGCGCCGTTGGCGCAAAATGCTGGGCGGCGGGATGCGGCAGGCAGGCATTCTGGCGGCTGCGGCACTCTATGCACTAGATCACGTTGTCCCAAAAATCCCTGCCGATCATGTCCGGGCCCGACAGTTTGCGGAACGGCTTTCGAAGGTGGAAGGGATATCGGTAGACCTTGCACGCGTTCAAACAAATCTCGTGGCCTTTCAGGTAGCCGGCATCGACGATGCAACGGTGGTACAGGCCTGTTCAGCACGTGGACTCCTCATCGCTCCCATAAAGGCGGGCACCTTGCGGTGCGTGTTCTACCATCAGATCTCGGATGAAATGGCCAACGAGGCGTCCGACATCATCATTCACGTCGTCACTGAGCGACGAAATGCTAAGTTTGCAGTATGACGGAACACGATGAAGCAACCACGGATCACGGTGCGGTCTCGTTCGGAGATCTCGGCACCTATAAGCATCAACTGCATAGCCGAGTACGGTCGTACGATGTAGACCGACAGAGCATTGTGCACAACGCCATTTACTTGTACTGGCTCGAGGCGGCCCGTATCGAGTATTTCAGAGATATCGGCGTGCCGGTAGATCGTCAGTCCTTTGTAACGAAGCACCGATTCGTCGTGGTGAAGACAGAGATCGAATACAAGATGGCTGCGCAGTTCGATGATCAATACACAGTCTTCACTCGAGTGAAGTGGGTTCACAACTCCTCGTTCCAATTCGAGCATGTGGTCCAACGGGCAGACGGCACAATCTTAGCAACGGCCTATTCGGTCCTCGTCTACCTCAACCCGGCCAACCATAAGCCAGAGCGCATTCCCGATAGTTATCGAACGTTGGTCAGGGAGTTTGAGGGCGATGCCGTCGAATTCACTCAGTAATCGAGTGTGAGGAGTGCATTGGTCGTCATGATCTTTGTAGGATTCTCGGGATTAACGACGCGGATTACGATGCGCCCTTTGATGGTGCGGAGTTTGCGTAGTTCAATGAATCCAATGTCCAAGCGACGCCCAGTATAGTCGGCAAACCACTGATAGTCCTGCGTGGCACCATATTTGTCTAGGTGTTGTGCATAAAAGTAGGTCTTCGGATTCACGCACGCCGAGCTTGAGTCGTTGGTCATCACGTGATTAATGGAAAAGCTAAACGCATTCACGATGGGTGTTTCGGTTGACGTAGGAATGCAACCAAACCGCGGCGTCGCAATCTGTGGAATGGTCACGTACATAGGTTCGGAAAGTGTATCGATGACAATAGTATTCAACAAAGCCGTATCGGAAAAGACGACTTCGTAAGAACTGTCTGCATAGTAGTAGTACAACGAAGCACGCTTGGCGGGCACCTCGCCACTGAGATATCGCATCGATCTGTCGACATCCAATTCAAGAGGTGATTTACACGAGGCAAGTGAGAACACGAGTACGCCAAGTGTCAGCCATTTTTGAGCGGCATTCATCGTAATGCTCCCATGTTGATAACAACACCATACGTGGCGCCCCATTTGAATGAGGTGAAGTTCTGCCCCTGGTTATTGTAGTTCAGTCCGGCAACGTCTACACCTAGAGTAAAGGCGATCGCTGATGACGGCTGGTAGGAAAGTCCGGCTTGGGCGCGACCAAGCGGACCTTGTGACCACGCAAAGCCGCCTGTGATTTCAGCGAACGGGCGAAGGCCCTCAACAAAGTTGAACTCAGCAAATGCATGGCGGTATGTGGCGCCAATCCAGAAGAGTGCCGGGGTTTGTGTGTATTCTACGGGCATCCCATTCACAGTTCCCTGATAGGTTTGAGGCCATGTCTCTTGTCCCATCTCAACACCAACGTGTTGATGTTTGCTTACAGGGAAAAGGAGGGCGAAGCCTGCATTCGTAAACAGGGTGTTGCTCATCGCTGTTGGAACAATTGTGCCAGCCGACATTCCGCTTGGCAAGGAACGTACTCGCAGCGTTACCTGTGGAAGTGATGATTTGTCGGTAAGCGTCATTCCCTCCATCATGGCATTGTCTGCACTGAGCGGAGTACTCATTCCAAGGTCTTGCGCGCTTGGAGTTGTTTTGAACGACGCGGTCGTAATAGCGACATCAGATTCCGTATTGTCTGCCTCTGAAGTTAACGGCGCCATT
>JBBRES010000115.1:0-8489 GCA_038202665.1 Kapaibacterium sp. (SeqCode)
GGGTTTCTCTTCGCCCTCGCCGTTGTCCCCCGTCCCCTTCTCCAACCGCCCACCGTAAACCCACAGCCCCCGCTCACCATACGTGGCTTCGGCGCTCGAGGGGCCGGACAAAGAAGCAATGCCGGTACAACGCGCGGTATCCGGTACTACATCGACGGAATCCCAGAAACAGAACCGGACGGACGTACATCGCTCGACCTGATCGACGTTGGGAATGCAGCTCGAATAGAAGTTATCCGTTCGAATGCATCCGCGTTGTACGGGAATGCTGCCGGTGGAGTAGTGTCTATCACCACCACCCCTACAGACAACACGCCATTCCTCTCTCTTCAGACCTCTACGGGTAGTTTCGGACTGCTGAAGCAGAGTATTCAAGCAAACGCTCCGTTGAATAATGGACAGCTCACAGCCACGTTCACCAACACGGCATACGATGGTTGGCGCGATCATTCTTCAACAAAGCTCCAACAAGCCAACGTTGGAATTCGCACACGCCTTACGGATAACACCCGCTTGAACGTGTTCCTCATAGGCGCTTACAACGAATCGCGGATACCCGGCGCGCTGACGGCTGCGCAGTACATGGCGAACCCACAACAGGCACAGGACGACCCATCAGTCTACAACCCGACGTATGTGGCACGCGATGAACGTCGCGTTAATCAATTGGGTCGCATCGGAATGACGCTCGAACACAACTTCGATACACAGCATGGTATCAGTGCCATGTCGTTCCTACAATCGAAAGTTCTCCAACGCAGCGAACGCAACACCTGGCGCGACTTCGATCGGTACCATGTTGGCGCAAACATCGTGTACCACTTTAACACGATGATCTCGGAAGACGTAAACACAAAGCTCCTTGTGGGTCTTGACGAACAGTACCAAGATGGAGCGATTCGGTTCTACAACCTCGACTTGACTACAAAAGGCAGAGGCACTCAACTGCGCGACAACAAAAAGGAAGGCGCCAATAATCTTGGTGTATTCATTCAAGACGAGTTGATGTTCAATGAGGTAAGTGTGCTTCTTGGGTTGCGGTATGACGACATCACCTATTCAGCGCAAAACTTCATCGATCCGTCCATCGATCAAGTAAAGCACTTCACACAACTCACACCAAAGGTTGGAGTAACGTGGCGCATCGAACCAACAACGTCTGTCTATGCCAACATGGGCGGTGGGATCGAAGTACCAGCGTTTAACGAGATAGATCCTCCGGCAGCCGGTGGACAAGACACGGTGTACTCGATCAATCCACTGCTCAACCCGATTCGAACAACAACGTATGAGTTAGGTCTGAAAGGAATCAAATCTTACGAGGATCAAGTGATCACTGCACTCTCCTACGACGTTGCAGCGTTCTACATCGGCGTGACGAACGACATCATTCCGTACCGAGATGGACGTTTCTACATGACTGCAGGTAGTACGCACCGTATAGGTGGCGAACTCGGTGGAACACTCGCTACATCGTTCGGCGTGTCACTACGTGGATCGTTCACGTACATGCAAAGCGAGTACGACTCGTATTCAATTGACAGCGGATTTGTAGACCCCGCACTTGCAGGAAGAACAACATCCTATGCAGGCAACGAACAACCAGGCCTACCGTCCTTGTGGTACTCGCTGCAACTGCGCTATGATGTTGCAGAAGTAAAGGGACTCTATGCTCTGACTGAGCTTCGAAGCGTTGGCAAATACTTTGCGAACGACGCAAACACGATCGGTGTAGATCAGTTCACAGTTCTCGATGCTGCTATTGGTGCAGAGATCACGTTCGCACGTGCACTACTTCTACAAGGAAGCATTCGAATGAACAACATAGCCGGTACACAGTACATGGCTTCAGCTTGGATCAATCCAGATTCCACCGTAGGTGGAATACCTTACATCGAATCCGGTATCCCTCGCAACTTCGTGTTGAACCTTGGGTTGAAGTGGTCGATGTAATCAACTCACCGTAACAACGGTGAATCACTCCGCACGAACGAGCCGGTGCGTATCACATCCATTATGTGATACGTACCGAGCTTGCGTGCACGCAAGAACCCCATCCACGCCAGCTCTGCAAAGCGCCCGTTGTCGAGCTGATCGAAGAGCCAGTCATCAGCAAAGTCAACCTTCTCTTGCTTCATCCCCGCACCAATCTCCAGCAGCCACTTTCTGTTGTAGCGTTCCTGCGAGCCAATGGTAGATGTCATCACGAGCGGCAAACCCAGTCCAACATAGAAGGAGAGTTCACTTGGCTTCGTCCACAGAATATCCGTCGTGCGGATTGCCTCGTTGAATTGAGTGAAGTATGAATCGAGGTCGCTGGCATACAGCACTCGCACAGACTCAACATCGCCAACGATGGCGAGTCGCTCTTCGTGGAAAAAGTCAGCAACTTCCTTGCGTGTTCCCGCAATCAGGTTCAAGCGCATGGTGCCTTCGATAAGCCGTCGCTTGAATGTCTTCATCAAGCGTGCCCCTACCTCCTTCAATGCACCTGCCCCACCAACTGCGTAGGTGATCGTGAGAACACGTCCTTCGGGCACTGGTGTATCTGCATAGCCTTCCAAGAAATGGCGAACACTTGCACCGTGCAGCGTGTGAAAACGATTCGTTGGATCCAGCACACGTAGTCGGATGGCGAGGTCGTGTCGGAGGGTGGCAAGGTCTCTGCCGCCAAGCAAGGCCTCGTCAAGAGGAAAGCCCGTCAGAAATATGCGTTCTGGAGGAACGCCATACGAACGCAATCGTTGGGCTGCCTTTCCGCACGGCGCGAAGTAATTGATTCTGCTTTCCCATGGTTCGCGAGCTACCCACACTCTGTGCAGATCGGCATCGCAGATGATGCTGTACACAGACTCATGTCCGCGCAAGTCTGCCTTGATCGCCGGCACATAAAACGACGTCAGCAGGGGCAGATACTCCTCGCGCATCGCATTCATAACACCATCTCCCAAACCACGATCGAGTTGACGATGCAACTGATTCACTTCGAACGTGGTGTGCGAAAGGTTTCGAATAGGATAGAGTGCCGGAATGTGCAGAATGCGATCCAACACAGAAAAGATGCGCTTGCCAATAATCGGAATGCTCTTTGCCCGCGAGAACGCTTCGTACAGTCGGAGATACCTGCGCCACAGTTTTCGTTCTGCATGCGACGCATGCTCATTATCGCCAGCAGCGATAATCCCACGATGCGCAACATGTCTAAATGGCCATGCCGCACGCTGGTGGCCATAGCCCATGTCTGCGCTCACAACCCACAATGGAGTATCTGGCGTGGACGTTCTGATGCCGCTAGGTACCATCACAACCTGAAGGGGTGAGAAACACTGAGCACACCTGAGCAGAGGAGAGGGGCTCCTAACAATAAGTACACAACTGTGAGCCAGACCTCTGGCCCGGAATACATTTTCATGCTACAGTTGCAACATGCGAAGACCAAGACAACGAGGAATTGAATCACCATGCCAGTTAAGACAACAGAGCCTATCGTTAATGCACTTTCTTCCCCCGCTGATAAGGTAAAAAACATGATGATTGGGGCAATCAAAGAAATAAGGAAGTTCCAAAGAAAGAATCTGCCTTTCATAAGCTTCAATCAAGAAAAATAAAACATGATGTCAATTGCAATTGTTGCATGGTACAAACGGTGAGTGCCTACCGCCCTTCGATGCGTTCTCGCTGAATCGTTTCGAGTGTTTTCAAATGCTCGTTTCGATAGAGCACGTTCATCGTGTCGAATGGAATGATGCGGCCGTCGGGGTGTACAATATGTACGCACGACCGCTTCACGGAACGAACATCAAAGATGTAAGGGTCGAGGAACTGCATAATAATCACTCGAAACAAATTCTTGTACGACAGCGAAGGAGCATCTAACTGTGGCAGGCAACACAACAGTTGCTGTAGTTCATTGGTTGCTGCTTCGATGGAGTTTCCAGTACTGAACAACTTAAATGCTCGCTCTCGAAGCACGGGCTCTTCCTCAAATACAATCGTGTTTCTCGTTCCTTCGATGATATCCTCCGGAGAGAAAAGCCGCGTGAGGGGATACGTGCAATCATCCAGCTTCAAAGCATACGCCATACAAAGCGAGTCAGGATTACACGGAACAGGTATAAGATCTTCTGATGTGAAGAGCTGCGACTGGTCGATGATGGCTTGTCGTACTTCGGTGAGAGTAAGTCTACCCTTGTCTGGGTCGAATCCATCGAGTCTACCAGCTACCTGCGTTGGCTGAAATGTGACGCCACGAACACAGGGCTGAGTAAGAGCATATTCGATTATGGCGCCTATCTCGTCATCATTGAGCCCGCGTTCAAGAGTGACAACGAGCGTAGTGGACACATTGAACTCATTCAAGTGTTCCAATGCTTGGGAGCGTATATGACGGAGATCTCCTCCACGAAGCTTCGTAAGCACCTCTGCCCGAAACGAGTCAAACTGAAGATATACCTCAAAACCGGGCATATACGAGGCCAATCTCTCCGTGAATGCACGATCCTTCGCAATTCGCACACCGTTTGTGTTCACCATGAGGTGTCGAATCGGCCGAGCTTTTGCCATATCCAGAATGGAAAAGAAATCAGGATGAACAGTCGGTTCACCACCACTCAATTGTACAACATCAGGTTCCGTCTCGCTCGCAACAATGATGTCGAACATGCGCTCAATCTCTTCCAACGTGCGATGCCTGCCAGCAGTTGGTGAAGACTCTGCATAGCAAGTTGGGCACGTGAGATTGCATCTGTCAGTTACTTCGATGAGCGTCAAACAAGAATGCTGCTCGTGATCTGTGCAAAGGCCGCAGTCATACGGACATCCATAGTGCGTCTTCGTGGCAAAATGTGCTGGCATTTCGCCAGGCTTGATATAGTCTCTGCAACGCTTGTAGTAATCGATATCGGTTGCTATAAGCGACCGTTGATGACCGTGCTGAACGCAATGCTTTAGCATATAGACGTTGCCATCTTGAAAAACGATCTTTGCATCTGTCCTGCGCAGACACACATTGCAGATACTCTGTGTGAAGTCGTAGTACGTATATGGGCGAGTTGCTGCCATTACTTTCTAAACTCAAAGAAATAGTAGAGAAGACCGCAAACACATGCGAGTTGAATACTCGAACATCCGGCAACAACTACGAAGGAGGGCTTGATGAACTCAATACAGAGACGGAATACAAGATAGCATGTCATAAAGACCTGAAACAACCTACCATCAGGTAATGTGCGTACGCGCGTCGAACTCCACAATGCTATGCCAAGGACAATGAGAAAGAGAATCTCATACAAGTTCGTTGGATGCCGTAGGACGCCGTCACCAACGTCCACTCCCCACGGTAAGGATGTGGCCAAGCCATAGGTGCCGTCCTCTATCCCGCCAAGATGACATCCAATGCGTCCAACAATCATGGCAACGATTAATGGAAACACCATCAAATCTCCAGACGAAGAAGTGTATCCATGTACCTTCTTCGCAATCTCCACTCCTATCAATCCACCAAGCAAACCACCAACAATCGTCTTTTGAGCAACGAACTGCAGCCCCATACCTACCGCGGACGTGATGAGATCTGGCCGTTCTAGTAGTCCCAACAAATGCGATCCAACAAGCGCACCAATGGCCGCTCCAAGAAATATCCGAATTCGCTGTTCCGTTGTGTAAACATCACGACTACGCTTGCGAGCCAAAAGAAAGAGTTGCGTGCCAATTGTATACGCCCCATACTCGAAAACGACATGCAGGATATACTGTGTATTCACATCGAACCTTTGATGCGAGTTGCATCCCACACGTCTATGCTATCGTGTTGCTGCTCAATGGCTCGAACAATTGCATGTACCACTTGCTCACGCGTATTGAACACCATCGTGCGTGCGAGAGGTGCGAGGCCAGGTATGAACCTGCCTATCCAATGCAAAGGCATTACGATGTATGGCCAACGTCGGCCCGGACCCAACACAAAGTATGGTCGCATGATCGACGTTACATGCATGCCACGTGCAACGAGGGCTGCAACCAAGGCCCGACCAATGAAGCCCGTACTGCCGGCGATGACTATGCGCTTCATACTAGCGTACCTTGAACGAGGCCATCGCAATGATTGCAACCATGATAGCAGCGATATAGAACCGAGTGACGATTTTCGATTCGTGCCATCCGCTTTTTTCAAAGTGATGATGCAATGGAGCCATAAGGAAGACGCGCCTACCTGCACCAAACCGTTTCTTCGTGTACTTGAAGTACGTCACCTGTATGATCACAGAGATGGTTTCCGCAAAAAAAACACCTCCAACAATGGGCAATAAGAATTCCTTCTTGATGAGCACACACAACACACCGATTGCCCCTCCTAAGGCAAGAGAACCGGTGTCACCCATGAATACTTGCGCAGGGTAGGCATTGTACCACAAGAAGCCCATGGCAGCACCAACGAGCGCCGCACAAAAAATGGCGAGCTCATCGGTTCCGCGTAAGTGCATGATGTTCAGGTAGTCCGCAAAGAAAGCGTTGCCACTGAAGTAGGCGATTACGGCAAGAGTGAGCGCCGTGATGCCAACCGTCCCGATGCACAATCCGTCAAGTCCGTCTGTGAGATTCACAGCATTCGACGTTGCAGTGATAATGAAGATCACCACCGGGATATAGAGGATTCCAAAATCGAAACTGATGTTCTTCTGAAATGGAACGGTCGTGAGCGTTCGCACTTGTTCGAACGAAGAAGAGAACCACTCGGGATAAAAGTAGATCACGCCGCCAACAACAAGACCAGTGAGTACTTGACCCACGATCTTGTATCGACCGATAAGTCCCTTCGGTAGCTTCTTGATCACCTTCAAGTAGTCGTCCAAGAATCCAACTGCACCAAGTGATGCCGTTGTAAACACCGCAAGAAGCACGTACATATTCGTGACGTTGGCCCACAACAACGTTGGGATCAGTACGCTTGCCAACACGATCAAGCCACCCATTGTAGGTGTTCCCGCTTTCAGCGAGTGACTACCCACCTGTTGCAATTCCTTCTTTGCCTGCTCGCCGATCTGCAATCGTTTGAGGAAGGCAATGATGCGCGGACCCACCAGCAGCGCAATCAGCAAGGCCAGTATGGCCGCAGCCGCTGCACGAAAGGTGACGTACTGAAAAAGATTCATGCCTGGGAAATCAACATTCGAAGCCCGAAGCATTGCCGCCAAAAGATAGAGCATGTGTTACGTCCCCCGTAGATGCTCGATGACCCGCTCCATCGTCATGCCTCGCGAACCTTTCACGAGCACAACGGAATCGATACCCGCATTCTCTTGTACGATCTCTGCGCAACCTTCGTGCGTGTTCACCCAAAACACATGTTCACTTTCTAGAACCTCTACGGCTCGGCGAAACTCATCGCCCGTTGCGATCACCAGATCCGCCACAGCGATGGCCTCTGTCAACACCGCCATGTGCTCATCAAAGGCCGTTGCGCCAAGCTCGCGCATATCACCAAGCACCGCGAACCTACGTTCTGCAGGATATCGCTGTAAGGTGGCAAGGGCAAGATGCATGGATTCCGGATTGGCATTGTAGCAGTCGTTGAGAACAACCAGCGAGCCAATGCGCTCAACCGACATGCGAGCATATCCGTGCGAGACCGCAGGTTGATAGGACATGAGCGCCGCACGAACTTCATCGGCCGTGAGATGCAACGACCAAGCAATGGCGATGGCACTTGTAGCGTTGCGCGCGCCCGCTATGCCGTGTGTATGCATTGATGCACGGAAGGTGAACGCACCGTGTATCGTGTGCATCGTTGGATGAAGCTCCGCATCGTAGGCCACCTGCGGATGGATGTCTGCCGGCGTGTCGAGCGCGAACGTGATTACACGACGTAGCGCAAGACGCGATGCGCCAGGTATAGCATAGTGCTGCAATCGCTCATCGTCCATGTTTACAAAAGCCAGACCTTCGTGGTCGTGAAGATAATCGAACAGAGCCGTCTCTTCCTTTTCAACTCCATCGAGGTCGATGAGCTTTTCCAGATGCTCTTTGCCAATGTTCGTGATGAGTCCGTGCGTTGGTTGTACCATCGCGCACAACACTTCGATCTCTCCCGGCTCGTTCGTGCCAATCTCAATCACGGCGCATTCGTGGTCACGTGTGAGTTGCAGTAACGTAAGGGGCGTTCCCACTTGGTTGTTGTAATTGGCTGGTGTCTTGAGCACGTGCATAGCCTGCGACAGAACGTGCGCTGTGAGTTCCTTCGTAGAGGTTTTTCCGGCAGCTCCCGCTATGGCTATGACGGGGATGTGAAACCGACGACGGTGATACCACGCGAGCGACCCTAACATTTGCAACGGTTGTGTCGTCGGAAGCAGTAACCGACGAATGAGTGGATCTGCCGCATTGAAAAATGCATTGCTTACCACACAGAGCGTTGCTCCCTTTTCAATTGCATTGAGTACGTGATCGTGACCATCGAACTGCTCACCTTGTAGGGCCACAAATATGTTGCC
>JBBRES010000116.1:0-8359 GCA_038202665.1 Kapaibacterium sp. (SeqCode)
AGACTCGTCAACTGCTTAAGATGCTGAGCCTCCGGTGCACCTGCATGTTCATCATGCCGAGTTACACCCGAAAAAGCAGTATAAACCGGTTTAATATTGGCTTTAGGCAAGAACCAGCTAGCTACTTTTGTAGACACGCCAAATGCGCAAGAATGGCGTGGAAAGTGTTTGCAGAAAATGAAGTGCTCATGCTGTTGGGTCGGGCACTCGCTCGTCCACAGATCGAGCCCACTATTCGTGCCAATGCCTTCGTCTTGCGTGGCACAGTGGAGCAATTCAAGCGGGTGCTGAGCAAGGCAATGCCAGACTTTGAAGAGGCACGCAGTCTGTTTGAGCAACTGCATGATGACGAACGCATCGTAGACGTAGACTGTAGGCTGTCTGCCTGTGCGAACATGGAGGGCGATCCGATTTTAATGGCCTCACTTGCAGAGCGGGCACTAGAGCGCGCTCGCAATTGTTCGTACTCTCGCGGCATCTCCACCGCGCTAAGTGCGCTTGGTATCGTCGAAGAAACGTATGGCCGACAACATGAAGCTCTCGCCTATTTTCAACTCTCCGTAGACGCAGCGCAAGAAGCGGGCGACGATGAACGACTTGGCATCGCACTCTCGAATATGGGCAGAATCCTTGTGGTGCAAGGAGAGAATGAACGCGCTTTGCAATTGTTTGATAGTGCCATCGAGGCGCTCTTGCGAGTACGCGCAACGGCAAGCATTGCACGAGGGCACAATAATGCAGGCATTGCCTTGCTGAACCTTGGAAGAACGGAAGAAGCACGTGAGCGATACACGATGGCGCTGACGTTGCACGATGCAATTGGCGACGTTGTAGGTGCATCGTCGCTACGTACAAACCTTGCGCAACTCGCCTATAAAGAGCAACGGTGGGACGACGCGAGCATGCTTATTGAACAGAGCATCACCATGAAGCGTGCCATTGGTGATCTTTACGGCCTCGGTATCGCACTGTACACTCGCGGCGTGCTTCGCCATGAAGGTGGCGCAACCGACGATGCCCGACAAGATCTGCAGGAGTCACTTTCGATTTTCGAGAGTATCAAAGAGCAGCCAATGATAGACGAAGTTCTATCGCTACTGAAGCAGGTAGAGACTAGCGCTTCAGATACGTAGACAACGTCTTCTCTAAATCTTCGCCACGAAGCCCAGTGGTGATTGCGATGATTCGTCCGTCGGGGCCAACAAGAATGGGTTTTGGGATGCTACTCGCCTCGAACAATTCGGCAATCTGACTTTCCCAAACGCCTGGTGCAAATCCGTGATTCCATGGCATGGTCCACTTCTGACGGAATGGTACGATGCGCCCTTTGTCTTGATCCATTGAAAGGCTCAGTATCTCGAAGTCTGGACCCTTGAACTTCTCATAGGCCTTATGCAGGTTCTGCATTTCCGCAACGCAAGGTCCACACCATGTTGCCCACAGATCAATCAACACATACTTGCCCTTGTACGATTCTGGTGTGAACGTCACACGCGAATCATCAAGACTTACATACGAGAACGCTGGCACCTGCTTGCCAACAAGGACTTTCTTATCGGGCGAATACTCCTTGCGGGCTCTGTCCGACATCCAATGCGTTGGATAGCCCTTGAGCAGTTGCGCATAGAGCGTTCGAACCGTTGCATTGTCATTCTTCTCTGCAGCAGCTTCGATCATTGAATACAGTGCAACCGGACGAACGCCATTCGACGTATTCGTTGCCACCACTCTTGTGTAGTATCCGCCATCACTACCGTTGCAAACGGCAACGCCTTGACTAATGATTGTTGGTTCGCACGACCATGCGGGAGATGAAGGCCGGGTTGCTGTAAACACCTTGCAGATAGCTGTGCGTTCTGCATCAGGATGATCGTTTGCGAACTGTGCAATCGAAAGCAGGCGAACGGTGCGTAGGTCGTGTAGAATGACGTCTGCTGGTTCGATCGCTTCTGCCATCACACGCGCAATCTGCGCATGCACCGAATCCTGCAGACCTTTCATTTTCACGGCATCACGTTGAGCAACACGAAATGCTCCAGTCAGTTTACCCGTCATCGCAGTAGTGGTGAGCATGTAGGTGGTGTATCTGTTGTCTGTCTCACTCAACAATGAAACAGCTCCGGCCTTCACAGGTGAAGCGTTGATCAACGCTGGATCGAACATGATTTTGGCCTTGCCACCCTTTACCTTCACAATGCTTCGATAGTCACCGCCATTATCATATTCAACGGCATCGGACTGTGTGCCATTCACGGTGTGTAGCTCTCGAAGCATGGCAGGTGTCATTCCCTTTGAGAAGATCTGAACCTGATACTTGAGTGTTGGCTTGCTCCACGCTATCTCATAGGTAAACGTTCCGTTACCATTCTTCAACATGGGCACAACACCTTCGAACTCGTTAAAGTCTCCAGTGATGAGAACGGAGTCTACATCTTTCGTTACGGCATTCGTGGTGAGTACGGCATCGGCAGACACGGCGGGTTGACCATGGAGGAGAAGTCGCTGCGATACCATGCGGTGATCCGCACTTGTAAACGTTAGGAAGTACAGTCCCTGCAGGTTCGACTTGAGTGCATACGTGCCGCTCTTCTTGACGGGCGCGCTCGCGCTTGGTTTGCCCGATGCGTCAGCCAAGTGCACATGGGCACCGTTCAGCGGAATGCCTGTCGTGCTGGAAACACTACCGGTGATCGTGGTTGCGAAAAGGACGATGGGCGTTACCACAACGGCAACGATAACGGCAAGAAGTCGAGTCATGTATCCCTCAGAAACAGTATCAACAAAGATACACTGTACACTATCGAAATACTCTTCGCGCTCCGATGTAGCGCGACTTCCAATACGCATCGTTAAGCGGGGTGATGATCACGCCGCTCGACGTAGAGGCATGAATAAATCGGTCGTTTCCGATAACGATACCTACGTGCGAGATGCGTTCGCCGCCAGTGTTGAAAAAGACCAAGTCGCCCGGAAGAAGCGCAGCCTGAGCCACATCCTTGCCGCCTTGCCATAGATACATGTCTCGCGAAGAGCGGGGAAGGAGCAGGGAGGTGTGGCGAAAACAATACGAGACGTATCCGCTGCAGTCAAAACAATCGGGCGTGGTTCCGCTGGAGCAATACGATGTGCCGAGCAGAGATTCTGCGGTGTGAAGAACGTCGTCAATCCGTGCATCTCCGGTTTTCTCGATCTTCGACGACGTTGAACACGCGGCAAGGACACACGCCGCTACAACAAGCACGCAGGCCATGCGCACGTTCATGCCTTGTCCTTCTCCGGGAACAACATGCTGGCCAAGATCGACAACGTCAGCACACAGGCGATCACGATAAGCGCAACGTCGATTGGAATGTGGAACCATTCCTCCACAATCATTTTAACCCCAATGAACGTGAGGATCACGGCGAGACCGTATTTGAGGAAGTGGAACAGATTCATCACGCCCGCCACGACAAAGTAGAGCGAGCGCAGGCCCATTACGGCGAAGACATTCGACGTAAACACAATGAATGGATCTCGCGTGATGGCAAAAATGGCTGGGATAGAATCGAACGCAAAGACAAGGTCTGTTGCCTCTACGACCAGCAATACCAAGAGCAGTGGCGTTGCATACCGGACGCCATCCTTGCGGATCGTGAACTGGTCTTGATGGAATTCGGAGGTGAGTCGCATATGCGATCGCAGCCACCGAATGAAGGGGTTCTCGTGCATCTCGCCGGACTCTTCAGAACTCAGAGCCATGCGAATGCCCGTCACGATGAGGAAGGCGCCAAAAATGTAGAAGATCCAGTGGAACGTATACAGCAAGGCCGTACCAAGCGCAATCATCGATCCGCGCATTACAAGGGCGCCGATGATGCCCCAAAAGAGAACTTTGTGATGGTATTGTGGTGCGACCTTGAAGTATCGTAGCACAAGAATGATGACGAAGATATTGTCTACCGAGAGCGACTGTTCCAACAGATACCCGGCAAAGAACTCCTTGCCGGCAACCGGACCTCGTGTGGCGTAAACAAATCCGTTAAAGGCGATTGCGAGGGCTACCCATACGGCCGTCCACCCCAATGCCTCGCTTAGGCGCACCACGTGTGGAGTGCGATTGAAAATCCCGAGGTCTAAGGCCAGCAGGAGGAGTACGAGCAGCACGAAGCCGCTATAAAGCCAGACGTCGGGAAGCATATGCGAGCAAACATACGGTATCTTTGTCCCATGCGCCCATTGATCCTTGTCGACGGAATGTCTCTCGTCTTCCGAGCCTACCACGCGTTGCTGCGTACGGGCATGAAGACGTCGGATGGCGAGCCGACGTTCGCCGTATTCGCCTTTGTGAATATCCTCACCTCGCTCCTCGAGAAGTACGATCCCGAAGCGATTGCCGTGGTCTTTGATACAAAAGAGCCCACCTTTCGGCACGTGATGTATGCAGAGTATAAAGCGCATCGTGATGCATTTCCCGAAGACCTTGTCCCGCAACTCGGTCGCATTAAAGAAGTGATTCAACTGATGGGCTTGGAGCAAGTAGAGCTTCCAGGCTGGGAGGCAGACGATATCATTGGCACGATCGCACGTCGCGAAGCGGCGAGCGGACGTGAAGTGCTATGCCTCACGTCGGACAAAGACTACTTCCAACTCGTCGACGATCACGTCAAGATCCTCCGTCCCGGTAAAGACGTCGCCCAATACGATGTGTACGACGCTGAGCGCGTGAAGGAAAAATTCGGCGTGAAGCCAGACCATGTGATCGACGTGTTGGCATTGATAGGCGATGCTTCAGATAATGTTCCTGGTGTAAAGGGTGTGGGCGAGAAGACGGCCATTCCACTCATTGAGAAGTATGGCACCGTCGAAAATCTCTACGAACATCTTGAAGAGATCGAGCGCGAATCTGTGCGCAAGAAGTTCATTGAACATCGCGACATGGCCTTCCTCTCCAAGAAGCTCGTCACCATCGCACTCGACGTTCCCGTCAACCACGTGCGCGAACACCTTCATCGCAAGCCCATTCGTTTCGCCGATATCGACGCCTTCTTTGGTACCATGGGATTTCATCAGATCCGCAATAAGTACAAGAAGATGGCGGAAGGAAGCGAGGAGGCAGGGACGTTATCGGATCCGTCCGCGACGTTCTCAACTCCTTCCGATGCCCCGCCACCTTCCCACTTGAAACGCCTTTCAGATGTTGAGCATTCGTATGAACTCGTACACACCATGGGTGGATTCGAGAACATGATGAAGGAGCTGGAGGGGAGCACGCTACTTAGCGTAGATCTCGAAACAACCGGACTCGATGCGATGGCGTGTCGCATTGTAGGGATTGCGTTATGCGTACAAGAAGGCAGGGCGTTTTATGTGGCTGTCGATGATCGAGACACGTCGGATCCGGGTGGACTCTTTACGGCAGAAGATCACAAGCATGCGGAGCTCTTGCCGATAGCACCGGTAATCGATGCACTACGTCCGATGCTGCAAGATCCGTTGATTGGGAAGTGCGGACAGAACCTCAAGTTCGATGCGCTCATCTTCCAACGCTACAACGTGCGCGTTCGTCCCATTGCCTTCGACACGATGCTGGCAGACTACCTCCTTGATCCTGATATGCCGCACAACCTAGACGCGCTCGCCTCTCGGTGGCTCGAGTATGAACCGATTTCGATTACATCGCTAATTGGCGAGAAACGTGCGTCTCAGTTGAACATGTCGGAAGTAGATCCGGCGCGCGTTGCAGACTATGCGGCAGAAGATGCCGACGTGGCACTGAAGCTCCGAAACATACTTGCGCCAGCGCTCGAGCGCGAAGGACTTCTCGATCTTGCTACCAACATCGAGTTCAAGGCGGAGGAAGTACTTATCGACATGGAGTTCAACGGCATAGCCATTAACACGGCGGCACTTGGAGAGTTAGCCGTGTTCATGCGCGACGAAGCGGTCAGACTTGAGCAAGAGATCTGGAAAGAGTCAGGGCAAGAGTTCGTGATCTCGTCACCAAAGCAACTCGGTGAAGTGCTCTTTGAAAAACTCATGTTGCCTGCCACAAAGAAAACAAAGACTGGTTATAGCACCGATGCAAGTGTTCTCACGGAGCTCTCGGAAATGTATCCGATTGCACAGATGATTCTCGACTACCGGCAAGTGGAGAAGCTTCGCAGCACGTATGTGGAGTCGCTCCCACGTTTGATTAACCCACAAACAGGTCGCGTGCATACAACGTATAACATGACGGTTGCTGCAACGGGACGTCTCTCATCTACCGAACCAAACCTGCAGAACATTCCAGTACGATCAGAGTTAGGTCGGCAGATTCGCAAAGCGTTTGTCCCACAACACAACAATGCCCTCATCTTCTCCGCCGACTATTCGCAGATCGAGTTGCGCATCATGGCATCGATCTCGCAAGACCCCGGACTCTTAGCCGCTTTTTCTTCTGGCGCAGATGTACACCGTGCAACAGCGGCAACGTTGTTCGATGTGTCGATCGAAGATGTCACGTCGGATCAGCGCCGCGTTGCCAAGACGGTGAACTTTGGAATTATGTACGGTCAAGGCGCCTTCGGCTTGGCGCAGCAGCTCGGCATCGGTCGTACGGAAGGACAGCAGATCATCGACAACTACTTCTCGAAGTATGGTGGGATCAAGCACTACATCGACTCGACGGTGGAGTCAACACGCTTGAACGGCTATGCCGAAACGCTCTGTAAACGTCGCCGACACTTCCCCTTGATTAATGCCAACAACCGTGGCTTGCGCACAGCAGCGGAACGAGCCGCCGTGAACATGCCAATCCAAGGAACGGCTGCCGACATGATGAAGCTTGCCATGATCCGCGTGCATGCACGCATGCAAGACTTGAAGCTTCGCTCACTCCTCATGTTGCAAGTACATGATGAACTCGTCTTTGAAGTATTCGAAGACGAGGTAGACATTCTTCGCACCATGGTCAAGCACGAAATGGAACAAGCATTACCGCTTACGGGAGTTCCTGTGATTGTCGATACGGGCATTGGTAGCAGTTGGTATGAAGCGCATTAACTCACACTTTATCAGACAGTACGCATGACGTTGATCAATGCCATCATACTCGGACTTGTGCAAGGCCTCACGGAATTCATTCCTGTGAGCAGTACGGCACATCTTACGCTTGCGTCCGCGCTCTTAGGTGCGCACGACCCCGCGCATCCGGAACGTTGGACGTCGTTCATGGCTACCATTCAACTCGGAACACTTGCCGCCGTCTTCGTGTATTTCGCGAAAGACATCCGGTCGATCCTTGCCGCCTTCCTCACTCAGAACCTTGGCTCGCGCCGCAAACCATTTGCAGAGCAAAGTGTGGATGCGCGCATGGGTTGGTTCGTGATTGTAGGCAGTGTGCCCATTGTGGTAGTTGGCATGGCGCTGAAGAAAGTGATTGAAGGTTCGCTCACAAAAGATCTGGTGTTGATCTCTTCGTCCATGATTGGCGTTGCGGTGTTGCTCAGGATTGCCGATCGGATTGCAACGTTGAAGCGCACAGAAAAGGACCTTGGTTTGATGGATGCAATTGTCGTTGGATTCGCACAGGTACTGGCTCTCATGCCTGGTTCGTCTCGCAGTGGAACAACGATTATGGCTGGACTCTTTCGCGGGATGACGCGAGAAAGTGCAGCTCGTTTTTCGTTTTTATTGTCGATTCCTGCAATTTTGGGCGCCGGAGTGCTTGAGTTCATGCACGAAATCAAGCATATCTCGATCGGGGACGGCGGAGTAGAATTGTTGGCGGCAACTGTTACGGCCTTTGTTTCCGGCTATTTCTCCATTGCATTTTTGATTCGCTATCTACGGACGCATCGCATGACGGTCTTCATCGTCTATCGCATCGTTCTTGGTGGTATTCTGCTAGCGTTGATCGCCGCAGGGATTGTTCAGCCATGAGATCTTTTGTTGGAATTGCATACATCGTTGTCGCTGCTCTTGTGGTGTTCGGCTGCGCCGAAGACAGCAACAAGACCGCAGAGCAACCACCCTTGCAACAAATGGAGGCGCCAACGCCTCGAGTGGTTGATACATCGAATCACGCATCTGCAGACACCGCGGTGATCACACATGTGGGTGTGCTTGCAACGTCGATGGGCACAATCACAATCGGCTTCTACGGCATCGATGCGCCGCGAGCAGTGAACACCATCGTGGCACTAGCAGCAAAGCGCTTTTACAATGGAATACTCGTTCACCGCGTGGCACGGGATCTCTTGATTCAAATGGGCGACCCAAAGACCAAAGAGGCATCTGCGAGGGCGGAATGGGGGCGAGGAGGACAAACAGCCGACGGAAAACCGCTTCCCGACGAACTGGACTCCACCAAACCTAGCGCCCAAACTGGCTACCA
>JBBRES010000117.1:0-8324 GCA_038202665.1 Kapaibacterium sp. (SeqCode)
TCTTCTGTTCCGGAGATGCCGGTTGGAATGCTTACAACATCCTCACCCATAATGGCTATGCTCATGAAAATTCTCCTGTTATCTGTACAAGTTCTGGTCCGGCGAGTTCAGCAACCGACATCGACGCGAACGTCGATACAATTCTGTCATGTAATACTTGAAGCGGTTCCTTAATGGTGCACGACGTGTGTGCAGTGCAACCATGATCATGATCTTCCTGACATTCAACGAGTCCACTTGTGCTACCCTCGATCGCCTCGATGACATTGGCTATACTCACGAGTTCTGCAGGCTTTGCAAGTGTATATCCGCCATGTACCCCAGCGAACGATCGTACCACGCCGGCATGGACCAATTGTTGTAACACTTTGGCCACGAGCGTAAATGAGATGTTGAATCGGTCTGCAATGTCCTTTGCCGACACGACGGCAGCAGGATTCTTTGCCATCACTTGGATGGACAGCAGAGCATATTCAACGCGTTTACTGAGTTTGAGCATTGCGGTTATTGATCGTAGTCTGCGAACACATCATCGGTAAGTGGGTGCGCCTGGCACGTGAGTGCAAAGCCGTCTTGGATTTCGTCATCGCTCAACGCTTCTCGCTCATCCATCACGACCTTTCCAGTCACGATTTTTGCGCGGCACGTGCAGCAAGCACCAATCTGACACGCGAATGGCGGGTCTAGGTTTTCGCGCACCGCTGCGCTCAGAATTGTCTCATCTGGTTCCACTACAAATGTGTGCTCGGAACCATAGAGTCTGATCTTGACCGTTCTGGATTTCAGTTCTGTCGATTCTTCCATTACCTGTTCTTTTTGAGGTGCATCATTTGTTGAAAGCGTGAAATACTCTCGATGAATATGATGATCGTCAATCCCACGTGTATGGAGAATGTCGATCACGCTGCTCATCATCGGTCCTGGTCCGCAAACGAAGTACTCTGCCAGTGCCGCTTCAGGCACGTGACTCTTGAGTACGTCCTCTACGACAGTTGCGTCGATTCGTCCGAGCCTTGCCTCCCTGCCACCTTCCACCTCTAAGACGTGGACGATGGAAAGACGGGTACCATATCGTTGTTGCAGTGCGGTGAGTGCATCGTCAAAAATGATTGATGCTTCGTCTCGATTTGCATAGACCAACGTTACGGTGCTCTTCAACTCTACACGCAGAATGCTCTTTAGGATTGACAGGAGTGGTGTGATACCACTACCGCCGCCAAAGAGCACGTAGCAACGTGCATGGGCTGGGTCGAGTTCTTTGGTAAAATTACCCATTGGAGGGTAGACCTCGATACTCGCGCCAGGTTTGACCATCGTATTGAGGAACGTTGATACGACGCCGTCGCTCACACGCTTTACCGCGATCGTGAGTGGCTCGTCGTCGTAGGGGCTACTGCAAAGTGAGTAGTTCCGACGATGGCTAACACCATCCACATCCATTTTGATGGTGAGGTATTGTCCTTGTCGGTACTGAAAGACGGGCCGAAGGTGTTCGGGAACAGCGAAGGTAATCGAGATTGCCTCTGGTGTTTGTTGAACGACCTCGGTAACCGTGAGCGTATAGAATTGAACTGCCATGATGCGTTAAAACAATCCGATCTGAAAAAGTGCAGCTTCCGACATCATGGTTTTGTCCCACGGTGGATCGAAAGTGATTTCTACGGTTGCGTCTTTGACTCCTTCCACTGCTTTCGTTTTGACTTCAACTTCGGATGGGAGTGTTTGCGCTGACGGACAGTTTGGCGTTGTGAGTGTCATCACAACGTGTACCGTGTCGCCATCAATCACTCGTACCTCGTAGATAAGTCCGAGCTCATAGATATCGATAGGAATCTCGGGATCGTAGATCGTTCTGATCTGTGCGATTACGCGATCGCGCAGCGAATCTTGTGGGGTCCATTCCATTACGTATTCACCTGCGAACCAAGGGATTTGTAGGCAAAGGCATACATCATGATCTGCTTGACCATCGAAGCGAGCCCATTTGTTCTGTTTTGAGAGAGATGCTGATCGAGACCGAGCGTTGCCAGAAAGTCTGGTTTTGTTGTGAGGATTTCTTCCGGTGTGCGATCGTTATACACGCGCATCAGCATGGCCGTCAGTCCGCGCACAATCACGGCATCGCTATCCGCATCGAAGTGTACGTGCGTTCCATTGAATGTTGGGTGGAGCCAGACATTCGACTGACATCCCTTTACACGAAACGTCTCGTTGCGGTGCTCTTCTGGATATGGCACGAGATCTTTACCATAGGCAATAATCTGTCCGTACCGCTCTTCCCAATCAGGAAGCAAGGCAAACAAATCGATCATTTCTGTTATGGTATTGGCAATAGTCATCGTAGCATGGCAACAGCTTTGTGGAGAGATGTTGTCAAGACGTCTATGTCGTGCGATGTTGTGTAGATGGAAGTCGAAACACGCGCTGTTGACGTGACGCCGAATCGTTGCATGAGCGGTTGCGTGCAGTGATGACCCACTCGAATGGCAACGCCCATTGAATCCAGGAGCGTGCCGATGTCACTCGCATGTGTACCATCTACCACAAACGAAACAATGCCAACTTTACCTGGCGCATTGCCAACAATGTGCATGCCGTCTATGTGTAGGAATGCCGCAGTAATACTTGTGGTGAGCTCTGCATCCTGACGTTGTAGCATGTCATGATCGAGCCCATCGAACCACCGAATCGCAGCTGCAGTGCCAACGGCGCCTGCGATGTGTGGCGTTCCCGCCTCAAACCGCATGGGGACATCGTTGTACGTGATATGCTCGAACGAAACAGTCGAGATCATCGAACCACCACCTTGGTAGGGCGGCATGGAAGCAAGTACTTCCTCTGTTCCATAGAGTACGCCAAAGCCAGTTGGACCGAAGAGCTTGTGCGCCGAAAACACAAAAAAGTCGCAACCCATCGCCTGCACATCAATCGGCAGATGTTGCACAGACTGTGCTCCATCTACGAGCGTGCGAACGCCATACTCGCGTGCAATGGCACAAATGTCGTGCATTGGATTCACGGTTCCGAGCGTGTTGCTCACGTGCGTAAGGGCCAGGAGTTTTGGCGACTGCGAAAGAACGGAGTGCAGATGGTCCATGTCGAGCGACCCATCATCACAAACACGAATCACTTCTAGTCTTGCGCCAACTCGTTCGCACAACATGTACCAGGGCACAATGTTCGCATGATGTTCCATCTCGGAGAGGGCTATTACATCGCCACGACGCACGTTTGCCGTTCCCCACGCCGTAGCCACAAGATTGATCGACTCTGTTGTGCCACTTGTAAAGATGATCGACGTGGGTGATGCGGCGCCAAGAAAGTCCGCCACAGTTTGACGGGCACCTTCGTACAGATCGGTTGCCTCTGTACCCAGTGCGTGGCCGCCACGATGCACATTGGCATTTGAATTCATGTAGAATTCGGAGATCGCTTCGATCACTACTCTAGGCTTCTGCGTAGTTGCAGCATTGTCTAGGTAGACAAGAGGTTTGCCGTGGACCGACCGACCAAGGATCGGAAACTCAGACGCTATGGTGTTTTCAGCGATCAAATTGACGTGCATTAAGTTTTTCTGCGATTCTGCGCTCAATCAATTCTCGAACGCCGGCATGCTCGATGTGCTCTGCAACGTCCGCAGCAAATGCGTACGTCAGAAGTCCACGAGCCTCGTCCTTGCCGATGCCTCGAGATTGCAAGTAGAATACCGCCTCTTCGTTGAGCTGACCCGTCGTTGCACCGTGTGAACACTTCACATCATCTGCCCAGATCTCTAACTGAGGCTTCGCATTGACGACGGCATTGTCGCTTAAGAGCAAGGAATGATTGGATTGATAGGCCGTGGTCTTTTGAGCATCTTCTCGAACGAAAATCTTTCCGTTGAACACTCCCACGGACCGACCGTCATACAGACCCTTGTACAGTTCTTCGCTATGACAATGCGGAGCTGCATGATCGACGACGGTGTGATTATCAGCCACTTGCGCGTCGTTCAACACCGATACTCCGTAGAGATAGGCTTCAGCGGACGGCTCGTTCAGGCGCATGATCACGTCGTTGCGTACGAAGGCACCATCGAGACACGCCGTGGTCGCCACTGCCTTCGCCGACCGAGCGATGTTCACTGCCGTCGTTCCAATGTGATGTCCATTCGTACCATCATCCAGTATTTTCGTGTAGGCAACCGACGATCCTTCTGCGCAATCTATTTCGGTAACACTTGCCGACAGGCCTTTGCTCCGTCCGACCGTGTGGTGAGTTTCAATCACCGTACAAACGGCGTGGTGTTCCAACTGCACAAAAATTCGAGGCATGCTTATCGTGTTGCCAACATCTGTTTGTACGATGGAGCAAACATGAATCGGTGTATCGATGATTGAGTTCGCACGAATGCGAATAACAACACCGCCAGACAGGAGAGATGCATTCACCGCTACAAACGGATATGCTTCCGTAGAAGCGATGTGACCACCTGGTACATCGTCTGAGAATTCTTCGATTGCTATTCGTGTGGCATCAGGTGGAAGCGACGAGAGGTCACGTTGCATAACTCCATTAACAAGAACAATGCGCCATGTGTCAAAGTCCCAACGTGTGAGTCCTTCGAGAATTGATGACGTTACTGGCAACGAAGGCCCAATGGCCGGCAAGAAGTCGTTCGCAAGTATTGGTGCGAGGTTCGTGTACTTCCATTCCTCATGCCGCGGCGTTGGCATTCCAGTCGTGAGCAAGTTTGCGAGTGCATTCTTCCGTGCCGTGTGGAGTGCGCCATTTGACGCGCCATTCACACGTTCGTTGAGAATTGCAAACGCTCCTTCTATCACCGTTGTAAAGTGTTCCATAGCCATGGATTACACCTCTGCTGGAGATTCGTTCTTAATCCAGTCGTATCCTCGTTCTTCAAGTTCTACGGCCAGCTCTTTCCCGCCCGAGCGAACGATGCGTCCGTTCCACAATACGTGCACAACGTCTGGCACGATGTAGTTCAACAACCGCTGGTAATGGGTGATCACGACCACGGCATTGTCCTTGGTACGCAGCGCATTCACGCCTTCTGCCACGATACGCAAAGCATCAATGTCTAGTCCGGAATCGGTTTCATCGAGCACGGCAAGTGCTGGTTCAAGCATCGCCATTTGAAAAATCTCATTGCGTTTCTTTTCTCCACCTGAGAAGCCTTCGTTCAAAGACCGACTCAGGAACTGCTGATCCATTTCAACGAGCTTCATCTTCTCTCGCATAAGAGCAAGGAAGGCGGCTGGCTCAAGTGGTGGCAGACCGCGATGCTTGCGCATTTCTTGCACGGCAGTCTTCACAAAGTTTGCTGTACTCACGCCGGGGATTTCTACAGGATATTGAAATGCCATGAAGACGCCTTCACGTGCGCGGTCTTCCGGCGACATCTCGAGAACATCTTTGCCGTTCAACGAGACCGAGCCGCTGATCACCTGGTATTCTTCACGTCCGGCAAGTACCGAGGCCATTGTACTCTTGCCTGAACCATTCGGTCCCATGATAGCATGTACTTCACCGGCACGCACTGTGAGCGATATCCCCTTAAGGATTTCTTTGTCTTCAATTCCGGCATGGAGATCTGTGATCTGTAAGAGTGGTGCTGTTGTCATCCGACACTTCCTTCGAGGCTGATTGCGAGGAGTTTTTTTGCTTCAACTGCGAACTCCATCGGGAGTTGCTCAAGTACGTCGCGACAGTATCCGTTCACGATCAGCGCAACGGCGTCTTCTGCGGAGATGCCTCGTTGCCGACAATAGAACATGATATCCTCGCCGATTTTCGATGTCGTTGCTTCGTGTTCAACGGTTGCGTCTTTGTTTGCGATCTCGAGATATGGGAAGGTGTGCGCGCCGCAACGATCGCCAATCAACAGCGAGTCGCATTGCGAAAAATTGCGCGCATTTCGAGCCTTCTTCAACACCTTCACAAGTCCGCGGTACGAATTCTGGCTCTTCCCGGCAGAAATACCTTTCGACACAATGCGTGAGCGCGTGTTCTCGCCCATGTGAATCATCTTTGTCCCGGTATCTGCCTGTTGCATGTTGTTTGTGACGGCAACACTGTAGAACTCGCCAATCGAATGATCACCCTTGAGGATTACGCTCGGATACTTCCATGTGATCGCCGAACCAGTTTCCACTTGTGTCCACGAGATCTTTGCACGTGTATCGCAAATGCCGCGTTTTGTGACGAAGTTGAAAATGCCGCCCTTCCCGTTCTTGTCACCCGGATACCAGTTCTGAACAGTGCTGTATTTGATCTCGGCTCTCTCGTGTGCAACAAGCTCAACAACGGCCGCATGAAGTTGGTTCTCGTCGCGCTGAGGTGCCGTGCACCCTTCGAGGTAACTCACATAACTGCCTTCATCTGCGATGAGGAGCGTTCGTTCGAACTGACCTGTATTTCGGGCATTGATGCGGAAGTACGTGCTAAGCTCCATAGGACAACGAACGCCCTTTGGCACATAGCAAAACGATCCATCACTAAACACTGCGCTATTGAGAGCGGCGTAGTAATTATCGTTTGCGGGCACAACGCTTCCTATGTACTTACGAACGAGTTCCGGATGTTCACGAACGGCCTCGCTCATCGAACAAAAGATAATGCCTTTGTCTGCCAATGCACCTTGGAACGTGGTTTTCACGGACACACTATCAAACACAGCATCTACGGCAACACCCGTGAGCATCTTCTGCTCTTCGAGTGGAATGCCAAGTTTCGCGAAGGTGGCAAGGAGTTCTGGGTCCACTTCGTCGAGACTGTTCAGTGTTGGCATGCTCTTCGGAGCAGCGTAGTAGATAATGTCCTGAAAGTCGATTTTGGGATACGACACGTTCGGCCACCGAGGTTCCGTCATGGTAAGCCAGTGTCGATAGGCCTTTAGGCGCCATTCCAACATCCACTCGGGCTCTTCTTTTTTAGCCGAAATGAAGCGCACAACATCTTCGCTCAATCCTTTTGGAAGAATGTCTTGCTCGATATTCGACTCAAAGCCGTATTTGTAGTCACCTTGGACGAGTTCGTCCAACGTTGTTTGTTCTGATTGCATAGTTCGTCTCCGGTAGACGGAATTGTCCGCCAGAGACGAATATACGACTAAATTAGTCCTCGTTTACTTGCCAGGAACAACCACCGCATCTATCACGTGAACAATCCCATTGGAAGCTCGCACAGATCCGAGGATTTTCGCACCGCCAAAGTAGGTTGCGCCGTCCTTTTTAGTGATCAGAGCATTCGTGCCATCCACCATCCACATGGATTTGCCATCAGTAAGAGCGTCAACGTCGTAAACCGACAGAGTGACGTGGTGTTGGAGAATGTCAGCCAGGGCATCCTTATTCTCGGGTTTCAGCAAATTCTCTACCGTTCCTGCAGGAAGTTTTGCAAAGGCAGCATCCGTTGGGGCAAACACGGTGAATGGGCCCGCATTGGACAGCGACGTCACGAGATCTGCGGCTTTAAGGGCTGCGACGAGAGACGTATGGTCAGGCGAACCAACTGCAATCTTGACGACGTCTTTCTGTGATACGTCGTCCTGCACGGATTCCTGTCCACCGACAACCGCACCGCTCTGTCCACTTGCAGCCTCTTCGGCAGGCTCTGTTTTCTTCGAACACGACACAATCAAAAATGACGCAAATGCTGCCAAAAGGATGAATCGAAACGCTTTCATAGCCAATCTCCAAAGTTAAACGATAAGGGAGTCTCTTATCACAAATCTATGGCGGACACAAGATGAATGCACTACGTATAACGTACGACATTTTAGATATTTCGCGTTTTAACGGGCTATAAGAATGGGAACGGAGCTACGATGATCGGACCAACGAGCGACGACCGTGTAGGCTCCTGATGGAATCGACGAGAGGTCGATCACGACATCCTGGTTTATCATCTCACCTTCTTTGATCGTTTGTTCAAAGAGGGTCGTCCCAAGAAGAGAGAGGACAGAGACGGACTGGAGGGTCTTGGCCTCGTTCACGTGAATCGTAACCGAAGAAGAAGCGGGGTTAGGCGATACCCGGAAGGTCGGGTCTTCAGTCCACTCCACAGAAGACACCACGGGTAGGACATCAACAATTGCAACGGAAGACGTGTCGATACCACACGAACCCATCACTATGCAATCGTATCGGCCGGCGTCCTCCGGTAATGCTTTCTCGAACGTGATCGACTTTGCAGTTCCTACAGGTGCCGCAATGACCGCGCCATTGCGGCGCCACTGATACGACAACGAAGCTCCTTGCGCATTGACGTTGAGAACGAGTTTCTCACCTACACGGACCTGCGTAGAGATGGGATCGGACATA